>CAZPUI010000459.1:0-4712 GCA_964589695.1 uncultured Solibacteraceae bacterium
CCCCGCCCTGCTCACCCACCTGCCCCACGCGGGGCTGCAGGAAGTTCTTGGAGCGGAGGATGTAATTCACCTTCAGCTTGCCCAGGCCGTACTTGCTCTCGTTGAAGAGGTAGTTGTAGCCAAGGACCAGCTCCATGTAGGACGGCGTGAAGTCCGCACCAGCGTTGGCGCCAGTGGAGGGCTTGTAGGGGTTGGCGGTTCCGTAGAAGTCCTCGCCGGTGTTCAGGTTTAGGTGGTCGTAGCGGGCCGTGAACCAGTGGCGGCCCATCTTGTAGGCGCCGGAAACGACAAGGCCGAGGAATTTCTGATCCAAGTGCTGCCGCATCACCGGTGTGTTGGTGGCATTGAAGACCGTGGGATAGCGGCGGCCCAGGAGTCCCGTGATGGCCTCGGCGGAGGCGTGCCACTGCTTGGAGTCAAAGGCGTAGTAGATGCCGTAGTTGGAAGTCTTGTCCTTGTTCTCGAGGATCTCCCCGGAAGTCGCGGCCAAGCCTGTGCCTGCCAGCAGTCCACCCTTGTCTGCGGCGTCGGTGCTTCCCTGTCGGAAGTAGAAACCGCCCTTGTGCTCTGCCTTCGCGAGATCCAGGCGCCCCACCACGTCCTTCTGGGCGTTGCGGTCGCTGCCCTTGCCGAAGTCGTAGTCAGAGGAACCATTCACCACACCGAGGTTGACCTTGCCATTGAAACCCTTGGCATCCCCAAAGCTGTAGGTCGCGACCACGCCGCGATCGCGCTTGTCGCCGTACTGGCGCGCCAGCATGGAGCGGTCGTAGAACAGGATGTTCGCGGTGCTCGTCATGCTGCCTTCGTAGGTCTGCAGGGGCTTGAACTGACCGACGCGGATGCTCCAGGCACTGTCCAGCTTCCAGGTGAGCGATGCGTCATTGAGAATCGACGGATTGTTCCCGGTCGTCAGGCCGGAGGTCGTGGTGGTGCTTGGGTCGAACATGATCTGGTAGGTGACATCGGATGTCACGGAGCCGTTCAACCACAGCTCCGTGCGGCGTAGGTTGAAGCCGTTCTCCTGGAACGCGCCCAGAAGCGGATAGTACCTCCCGCTGTAGGGCGAATTCAGCCGCAGGTTGTTGTCCAGCATCTGGGTGTACCAGACGTCCACCACCGCAGTAACTTTCGCGTCTTGACCGACCAGGGCCGCGCAAACGAAGGCCAGGCCGGCCGCAGAGAGGTTTCGAGACATGGGGGGTCCTCCGTGATGTCGATCAGTCGACCAATGGCCTCAACCATAGCCACATGCAAGCAAACTATCATCAACGTATTTACTAGAATTCCTATATTGGAATATAGCGTAATTCAATACAAAATAGAACTTAAAACCATGCCCGCCTGGTTGTTATCGCTTGTTGTGATACACATCACAGGGGGATGGATCGCCGTCAAATTCCTCTTGCGTCGTATAACTAAACGGTTAAGTTGGTCTCGTCCCTGCCTTAGCTGGGGACCCGCGAGGACAACCATGGGTTTTACGCGCAGGGAATTCATCCAGATCGGCGCTGCCACCGGCGGAGCGGCCATCGCCACGGGGCTTCCCACGAAATGGTGGGGACTGGATGCCGACTCGATCGAGGATCCGAACACGGGTGGCCGCACCGTCGCCACCTTCTGTGAGCTCTGCTTCTGGGGCTGTGGCGTGCTCGCCCATGTGCGGAACGGCAAGGTTACGAAGCTCACGGGTAACCCCGACCACCCGCTTTCCAAGGGCATGCTCTGCCCTCGCGGGGCCGGCGGCACGGGCCTGCTCTACGACCCGGACCGGCTCAAGACCCCGCTGATCCGCGTGAAGAAACGCGGAGAGGACGTGTTCGAAGCCGTGAGCTGGGACGCAGCCCTTTCGAAGACGGCCGAGGAGCTGGACAAGATCCGGCGCAACCACGGTCCCGAAGCGCTGGCGCTGTTCACCCATGGCTCCGGCGGCTCCTGGTTCAAGAACCTCATGAAGGCCTATGGCAGCCCCAATGTGGGGGCACCCTCCTACGCGCAATGCCGCGGCCCCCGGGAGGCCGGCTTCCTGATGACCTTTGGCACAGGCCTGGGCTCTCCCGAGCCCCTGGATATGGTGAACGCCCGCGTCATCACCCTCATCGGAAGCCATCTGGGCGAGAACATGCACAACACCCAGGTGCAGGAGCTGGCGGACGCCATCGGAAAGTGGGCCCAGCTGGTGGTGGTGGATCCCCGCTATTCCGTCGCCGCCTCCAAGGCCAAATTCTGGCTGCCCATCAAGCCCGGCACCGACATCGCCCTGCTGCTGGCGTGGATCCACGTGTTGCTTGCAGAGAATTTGTACGACCAGGCCTACATCCAGGAACACGCCACCGGCCTCGAAGAGCTCAAGGCCCACGTGGCGGACAAGTCCCCTGAATGGGCGTATCCCTTGACGGGTCTTTCGCCGGAGCTCATCCGCGAAAGCGCGCGCTTCATCGCCTCCGCCCGCCCAGCCTCCCTCATCCACCCCGGCCGTCACGCCGTCTGGTACGGGGACGATACGCAGCGCGAGCGGGCCATGGCCATTCTGGTGGCCCTGCTGGGGAACTGGGGCCGTCGGGGGGGCTACATCGGGCTTTCCAGGTTGGGCGCCCCCGCCTATCCAAACGCCTTTGCCTACCCCCATCCCAGCCGTCCCGTGGCGGACCGCCCCAAGGGGGGAGGCTATCCCTTCGCCTCTGAAGTCATCGCGTCGGGCCTTCGGGACGCCGCCATCCCCGGCACCGCGGCCTACGACATCAAGGGCTGGATGGCCTATGGCTGCAACCTGATGCAGGCCCTCCCCAGCCGGCAGGAGACGATCAAAGCGATCCAGAACCTGGACTTCCTGGTCAGCGTGGATGTGCTTCCCTCAGAGATCTGCGGCTGGAGCGACGTGGTGCTGCCGGAAGCCACGTTCCTTGAGCGGGACGATGACCTCGCAGGGGCGGCGTGGAAGCAGCCCTTCCTCGCCCTTCGCCAGGCGGTGGTGCCTCCGATGTATGAGAGCAAACCCGGTTGGTGGATCGCGAAGGAACTCGGCAAGCGCCTCGGGCTGGGCGAGGCCTTCCCCTGGACCGACGCCGTGGAATGCGTGAACACCCGCCTCAAGCTGGGGGGCCACAACCCAGCGGTGGTGCGCGTGAAGGGCGTGGTGCTTGGTCGGCCCGATGTCACCTGCGAAGAGGACGGCCTGCCGGTCTCCATCCCCCACGCCTCCGGCAAAATTCAGTTGAAGAGCGAAGAGGCCGCCAAGCTCGGTTTCGATGCCTTCCCCACCTTCTATCCCCAGGAAGAAGGGCCCCTCGGCACCTTCCGCCTGCTCAGCGGCCGCGCGCCCACTCATACCTTCGGTCGCACCGTGAACAACCGGCTGCTTTCCGAGCCCTACCCCGAAAACGAAGTCTGGGTGAACGCAAGCGTGGCCCGAGCCCTCCCGGGCTTCATGAAGTCTCTGAAGAACGGAGAGCGGGTGTGGCTCATCAACCAGGATGGTGTGAAGTCGGGCCCCGTGCGGGCCAAGGTGACCGAGCGCATCCGGGGAGATTGCGTGTACCTCGTCCATGGCTGGGGGCAGAACGCGCCCAAACAAACGTACGCCCACGGGAAGGGGGCCAGTGACAGCGCCCTCATGACCCGGGCCAAGGTGGATCCCCTGATGGGGGGCACAGGCATGAACGTCAACTTCGTGCGCATCGAGCCGGTGAATCCATGAAAAAACGCTACGCCATGTCCCACGACACCCGCCGCTGCGTGGGTTGCCACGCCTGTGTGATCGCCTGCAAGACGGAGAACGCCCTGCCAGAGGGCGGCTTCCGGGACTGGATCACCACGGAGACCCAGGGCACCTTCCCGCATCTGGCCATGGAGATCCGCTCAGAACGTTGCAACCACTGCGCGAGTCCCTCCTGCGTCACCGCCTGCCCCACGGGGGCGAGCCACGTGAATGAAGGCGGGATCGTGGCGGTGACCCATCGAAAATGCACCGGCTGCAAGGCCTGCATCGCCGCCTGCCCCTATGGTGCCCGCTACGTCCATCCCCAGGGCTTCGTGGACAAGTGCACCTTCTGCGCCCACCGCACCACCAAGGGCCTGCAGCCTGCCTGTGTGGATGTGTGTCCGACGCGAAGCCTTGCCTTCGGTGACCTGAACGATCCGACGTCCCCCGTCTCAACCGCCGTCTCCAGGGGGCGCCACAAGGTGCTGCAGCCTGAGACGGGCAACGAACCCCAGGTCTTCTTCCTGAGCTGAGCCCATGAACCGCGATCCCAACACGTTCTGGAATCCCTACGTGGCCGGCGTGGCCCTGGGCCTCGTCCTGCTTTCCGCGTTTGCCATCATGGGCAAGGGGCTCGGCGCCTCCGGCGCCTCCCTACGCGCGGGCGTCTGTGCGCTGGATGCTGTGGTGCCATCCCATGTGGCCGCCACCCCCGCCCTGGCCAAAACCCTTTCGGAAGGCCATCCCCTGAACAACTGGCTCGTCTTTGAGGTGCTCGGGGTGATCCTCGGCGGCCTCGTGGGGGCCTACACGTCGGGCCGCCTGAAGCTCGAAACCCTGAAGGGGCCGAACACCACGACGATGAAGCGCATCGTCTTCGCCATCCTCGGGGGCATCATCATGGGGGCCGCCGCCAAGCTGACCCGCGGCTGCACCTCCGGCCAGGCCCTCACCGGAGGCGCCCTGCTCTCCGTGGGCAGCTGGGCCTTCATGTTCAGCGTCTTCGGCGGCG
>CAZPUI010000460.1:0-4708 GCA_964589695.1 uncultured Solibacteraceae bacterium
TCCATTTCCAGGGAGGAGTTCGCCATGGCGGGTCTGGACCCCCTTCAACGGCTGGAGAGGCTGCTTGGGTCAGCCGATGCTTCGGGCCGGAGGGTGGCGGTGCTGGGCATGGGCAACCCCCTCCTGGGGGACGATGGCATTGGCACCCGCATCGCGGAGGATGTGGCCGCCCTTGGGCGGGCGGATCGGGTGGGCATTCCCGTGGGGATCGCCCTGGAAAATGGCTACGGGCTTGTGCGCCGATCGGGGGCGGGCCTGCTTCTGCTGGTGGATGCGGTGGTTCTGGAGGAACTGCCCCCGGGGGCCTGGGACCTCTTCCCCCCCGAGGGCCTCGACACGGCCATCCACAGCACCCACAGCGTGCCCCTGCCGCTGTTCGTGAGGATGTGGAAGGAGGACCTCCCGGGCCTGGAGGTGGCCTTCCTGGGCATCAGCATCCGGGGGGCGGTGATGGGGCAGGACCTGAGCGAGGCCGCTCAGGCCGCCCGCCAGGGGATCCTGGGGGCCCTCAGGGGCCGTGGTCCTGAGGGCTGAAGGTCATCCAACCCAAGGCTCACGGCGGATTCCCTGGTACGACCTGTTCTGGAACGGGGCTCAGCTGACGTCCAGCCCCTTCACCCGCATTTCGAAGCCCCGGGTGATCTTGCCCGGCATGCCACCGCAGTGGGGGCAGGGGGCCAGGCGGGCGTTCAAGGGGACTTCCCGCTCGCAGGCGGGGCACCAGGCTTGCGCCTGGATGGTGTCGATCTCCAGGCTGGCGCCCTCGGCCACACTGCCCTTCATGACGACCTCGAAGCAGAATTCCAGCGCGGAGGGTTGAACCCCCGCCAGGGTGCCGATCTCCAGCACGATGCGGTTCACACGGTGGAAGCCCTTCGTGCGGTGGGCTTCCAGCACGATGGACCGGACGCTCTCCATGAGGCTCATTTCGTGCATGCTCAGGCCTTGGGGCGGAAGACGGTGATGTGCTCGGGGTTGCCCTCCAGGCGCGGGCCCCCCAGCAGGTCGATGCAGTAGGGGATGGCCGGGAAGACCGCCTCCAGGCACTCCCGGATGGACTTGGGTTTGCCCGGGAGGTTGACGATGAGGCTGCGGCCACGGAGACCGGCCGTCTGACGGCTGAGGATGGCCGTGGGCACGTATTTGAGGGAGGCCGCCCGCATGAGTTCCCCGAAGCCGGGCATCATGCGGTCGCAGACAGCCTCTGTGGCCTCGGGGGTGAGGTCCCGGGGGGAGGGGCCGGTACCTCCGGTGGTGAGCACCAGGCAGCAGGCTTCGTTGTCGCAGAGCCGGGCGAGGGTGGCTTCGATCTGGGGCTGCTCGTCAGGCACCAGGGTCTTCACAGGCTCCCAGGGGCAGGCCAGGTATTCGGAGAGCACCTGATGGATGGCAGGGCCGCTGAGATCCTCGTAGACCCCCGCGGAGGCGCGGTCGCTGATGGTGACGATGCCAATGCGGATGGGGTGGTCCACGGATGACTCCTGGGGCTTCACATGAAACGAGGCACCCGAAGGTGCCTCGCGGGGAAGGGATCAAAGACTACTCGGCGGGAGCTTCAGCGGCCTTGCGGGTGCGCTTGGGCTTGGCCTCTTCCTCGCCTTCAGCCTTGTCGGCAGCCTTGCGGGTGCGCTTGGGCTTGGCTTCCTCGGTGGGCACCGCTTCGGCTTCGACGGGAGCGTCCTCGGCCTCGATGGATTCCTCGACCTCGGAGGGCTCAACCTCAGCCTCGGCGGCATCGGCGTGGACGGCCGGCTCACCGCCCTCCTGCTCCTCCAGCTCACCACCCTCCAGACCGCCCGCATCGAAGCGCTGGATGGGAATCCCGGCCTCGCGGCGCCGCTCGAGCTCCAGGATCTCCTGGAAGGCGGCCTTGTCGAGCAGTTCCTCGGTTACGGTGGCCGTTTCCATCAGGCGTTCGAAGATCTTGTCGGTACGGATGCGGCCGCGGATTTCGGTGGTGGTGTTCCGGCGCTCCAGCTCGGCCTTGAAGGCCTCGAAGGGCTGCTGGACCTGGTGCTCCGTCATGAGGTTGCGGATCTCCTGGTCGATCTCCTCCTCGGTGACATCGATGGCTTCGGCGTTGCCAATGGCCTGAAGGAGGTAGCCGGACCGCACGGCGCGCTCGGCATCGTTCCGGCGGGTCTGGCGGTAGCCCTCCCAATTGATGCGGCGAGGGTCGATGCCCTGGCGGGAGATGGTGTTCCCGAACTCGTTGCAGTAGTCGTCCAGCTGCATGGCCACGAGGCTCGCGGGGGCTTCGAAATGGGTCTGGTCCAGGAGGGCTTCCAGCATGGCACCCTGCAGGCGGGCAAGGGCATCGCGCTCGGCGGCCTCATCCAGGTCCTTCCGCAGGAAGGCTTTCAGGGCCTCCAGGTTTTCGTAGTCGCCTCGATCCTTGGCGAACTCGTCGTTCAGCTCAGGCACGACCCGGGCGCGCAGGTCCTTGAGGTGGGCCTCGTAGTGGACCTTCTTGCCGGCCATGGCGCGATTGGGATCGTTGGCGGGGATATCCAGGGTGAACTTCCGGGTCTCGTCAACCTGCATGCCCAGCAGTTCCTGGTCGAAGGGGCGACCTTCCTTGAGCTCCACCACCTGGTCCTTGAACTCCTGGGTCTTCATGCCCTGGGGCTTGACCTTGAAATCCAGGGTGGCGAAGTGACCCAGGGCAGAGGCTTCCTCCACGGGCACGAACTTGGCGGAGGAGGTGCGCAGGCCTTCCAGGTGCTCTTCGAGGGTGCTCTCGTCCACCCGCCGCTTCTTCTTCACCAGGCTCAGGTGCTTGTAGTCCCCCAGGGTGACCACGGGGGCCACATCGAAGTGGGCCTTCAGGCGCGCTTCGGCGCCTTCCTTCAGGGGGGTGGATTCCAGGGAGGGCTGGCTGATGGGGGTGGTCCCCGCTGCGCTGGCCGCGGACCAGAAATGCTTCTCGGCCAAGGACTGGGCCACTTCGCGGTGGATCTCCTGGGCATAGCGCTTGAGGATGACGCTCTTGGGGGCCTTGCCGGGCCGGAAACCGGGGATCTTGACCTGGGGTGTGATCTTGGCAATCACGCTGCCGAAGGCTTCGTTGACCTCGGGTACAGGGACCACCATTTCGATGGACTTGCGGGTGGCGGAATGGTGGGTGAGGTTGACCTGCATGCGAGCTCCTGGACCGACAGTAGGAGTAGCGGGGAGTGCGAATGGCGGGACTCGAACCCGCACGGCTGCGAACCGCTGGAACCTAAATCCAGTGCGTCTACCAGTTTCGCCACATTCGCCCGAATTGTCAGATTCTCGTGGTGCGCCCGGAGCGACTCGAACGCCCGACCCTCAGGTTCGAAGCCTGATGCTCTATCCAGCTGAGCTACGGGCGCGCACACGAAACAGGTAGTCTAGCGCGCATTGGCCCACATTTCGAGCCTTGGGAATTGGAACCAGGCCTTCAAGGGGATATCTGCAGGCACCAGGCGTCTTCGTGGGCAAAGGTGCGAAGCTTTTGACGCTCGCCCTCCTCCAGCCCCAGGGCCACGGTGGCCTCCCACTCCCCCCACAGCGTGCAGGGCATGATGCCGGGGTCATCGGTGCCCAGGGCGCAGCGGACACCCGCCCTGAGCATGGCGGGCAGGGGATGGGGACCCAGGTCCGGGAGCAGGACGCGGTTGGAGGTCGGACACACATCCACCGGAATCTGGCGTTCCGCCAGGAACCCCAGCAGGGCTGGATCACGGGCGGCCCTGACCCCGTGGACGATCCGGTCCACCCCCGCCTCCAGCACGGCTTCCTTCACATGCCTTCCCGGTCCGTTCTCTCCGGCATGGGCCGCCAGGCGAAGCCCGGCCTTGCGGGCCCGGTCGAAGACGGGAGCCCATTCCCGGAAAGGAACACGCTCCAGCCCACCGGTGCTGAAACCCACCACCCAGGGGGGGCGCTCGCCCAGGACCAGGTCCAGGACCTCATGGCCATGCGGGATGCCAAAGTGGTTGACCGCGTCCACCACCACGGCGATTCGGACGCCCGCGCGGCGGGCCCCGGCGATGCCCTCGTCCATGCCCTGCCAGAGGGCATCCAGGGAGAGGAAGGCGGCCTGGCGGACCAGGAAATGGGGAGAAACCCAGAGGTCAATGCCCCGGGGGCCCTCGGAGCTGGGAGGCCCCAGGCGGCGCACGCAGGCCTGGATGGCCCCACGGGCGGCCTCCCGGCTGTCCAGGAAACCACAGCTGAAGAAGAAGGCCTGGATGAAGTTGGGGTCGAAGGGGAGGACCTCGTGGCGCCAGTACGCCTCCAGGGCAGGGGGCACCGACTGGCCGGCAGCCAGGGCCCGTTGGCGCACATACTCAGGGTCGAGGCTGCCTTCCAGGTGGGTGTGGCGATCGACGCGGGGCGCGGGCTGCATGGTGGACCTCCCGGGGGGATCGAGCAAAAAGGGCCCCGCTGGGGGCCCTGGTTTCCGGCGTGGCTGAGGACTACTCGTCGATATCGTCCATGTTCAGATCGCCAGGATCCACGCCATCGGGGCGTGCATTGGTCAGTCCCAGGGTCTCCTCGAAGCCTTCCTCGGTGGTGGCATCGATGTCCATCTCCGGGGCGTAGTCGTCCTCGATCTGGATCGCAGCCTTCTCCTTCTTGGGGCTCTTGGGCTTGGCGGGGGCATCCTTCTGCTTGGCGCCGCACTTGGGACAAGGAGAATCAGCTTTTCCCAGGTCGTAGAATTTGGCCCCACAACTGA
>CAZPUI010000461.1:0-4694 GCA_964589695.1 uncultured Solibacteraceae bacterium
GCCCGACGTCCGGGCCGCGCCTTGGTTCCGGAACATGCCGACGATGTCGGAAGTGGCCAGGCTGGAGGGGTTCTCGATGCGCCCGGTGGTGGCCGTCTCCTGTGCGTTCGCGTCGTAGTAGGTGTAGGCGTTGAAGTAGAGCTTGCGGTTCTCGAAGTAGAGCCCGCCGAAGACGGCGTGGTTCCCGTTGTCGTAGCTGTTCACGTTGCCACTGGGCCAGGAAGCGGCCTTCTGGGGGATGCGGCTGTAGATGTCGGTGCGGGCCTGGAGCACCGCCGCCGTCCGAAGCTGATCCCGCTGGCTCCGCTGGGTGACGTTGACGAGCTCTGGAATGGAGATCTCGCCGATGGTGAAGCTGTTGGCGCCGCCGCCCGTGAGGAAGAGCGACCCCCGACCCTGGTTGCCACCGAGATTGAAGGCGATGCGGCATTCCCCATAGCGGCCGAAGGGAGTCCGAAACGACCCGAGGTAGCGGAAGGAGCTGAGACTCGCGCGGGGCGGCTGATTCTGGGCCCACAGCTGCGACGAAAGGCCCGCGGACAGGAGCAGGGAAAGGATTACGTGCGCCCATCGCGCTGCCAAGGGATGCCATTTCATCGTGAAGTCTCCCGATCTCAAGGAAGCCAAACGTGCCCCCGCCCAGGCCCTGCCTGCGCCGAAGCTGTACGAATGCGGACCTTCAGGTTCGCGCCACTGTGATAGGTGCCATCGGCCAGTCGCCCCACGGTCCAGGTGAAACTGCCGCTCACAGGCGCGACGCCCGTGGCGATCACCCCCAGGAGCGTCGGCCCCTGCATGAGCTCGATCACCAGGTTTTCGGTGATGCCTGCTGCCGTCCAGGTGATGGTGCGGGTCTCGTTCCTCCGCCAGGATTCACCACCGTTGGGGGAAGTCAGGGTCAGAGTGCCGGTAGGCATAACGGTGTAGCGATTCAGATCCAAGATGTAGCTGGAATCGTAGGGCAAAGCCCCCACGTCGGAGCCGTTCTCCCCGGTACCCCGCGCCGGTGAAGTCGCGGTCAATCGGTAATCCCGGCTCGTCAGATCCCGGAATTGGGGGTCTGCAATGCTGCGCGAAGTGGTGTCCCCCAGGAAGGTCATGGCGTCAGGGAAGTTGCGGGACACGCCCTGGTGCCAAAGGAACGTAGCGGCATTGGCGTGCTGAAAGAGGTTGCGGGCGCTGCTCCAGTCGGCGAGGTCATAGAGGCTGCTGGTCCAGCGCCCCAGCACCAGGACCTCCGTGGCGCTCGGGTTGGCGATGAGGTTATCGGTGAAGGCGCAACGCATGGGATAGGGCATGGAATCGTGGGTATAGCCCACTGCCCCCGCGCAGCCCACCAGGGTGTTGTGGTGGATCGTGGCGCTGAAAGCGCCCTGGAGGTTTTCCTTTTCCAGCTGAAAGGCCTGGGTGCAGTCCAGAACCAGGTTGTGGTGGATCTGGTTGTCGTGGAAGGCCCGCAGGTAGAACCCCGTCAGACTGCTGTGGATGAGGTTGTGGTGGGCCTCCATGCGGATGTTGCCGGAGTGCTTATGGCGGATGGCCCGCCGCTCGTCGTAAACGATGTTGTCGTAGATGCGGATGATGGAGCCGGAGCGGGCCGAGCCTTCCGAAAGGATGCTGATGCCGCCCACGTTGTTGTCCCCGCCCACCTGATTCTGGTGATTGGCGTAGAAGACGCAGTTGCGGAGGGTGTGGTCGTGCCCGAGGGTGCCACTCGTCAGGGTGAAGTTGATGCCCCCGCCGGTGCCCAAAATGCCGTCACCCGTGGTGTGGTGCACCTCGCAGTTGACCACCTCTGACCAGGCCGTATATTCCGCAACCTGAATCCCTCGGGAGGCGGAGTTCTTGATCTCCAGGCCCTCGATCCTCACCCCCGTCGCCCGCCGGAGTTGGATCAAATTCCTCAGCACATGCTCGCCATTGAGCACCGCCCTGGTTCTTCCCGGCCAGGTGGTGATCAGGGTGGGGCGATCCGGTGTGCCATTGGCCTGGGCAAACAGAATGATCGTCAGGTTCTTGGTCCTGAAATCGTTGATCCGGTCCCCATTCGGTCCGGCGCTCCAGGGTTGACTGGAACCTAGGAACTCCCCCGCGAGGTAGAGGTGGTCGCCGCCGCGAATAGAACCCGCACCCGTGGTGCCGTTCGGTCCCGTCCAGCCGCAGACGGCCTCGAAGCTGTTGAAGGGACGGGCGGAGCTTCCATCACCGCCCTCCGGTGCGCCGGCATCCACATACCAGCCCCTGTTCCCTGTGGGGAGAGGACGGAACGGCTGAGGCGCAGGCCCTTCCCTCCACAGCAGGCCAGGGTTGAAGGGGCGGTCCTGGGCATGGATCCCCAGGGCACCCATCAAGAGCACCATCCGTCGCAGGCCTGTAAGCCAGAATTTCATCTCAGTTCCCAGGGGTGTCCGGTCATCGACGCGGTGGAAAGCCGTTGCGAAAAATCAAGGTGGCGGCGGCCCTTACTTCCCCCTAGTCGATGATTTGGAAGGACCCATCACTTTCGTCCATGAGCCCGCCCAGCAGATTCACGGTCACGGTGCGGGTCACGGTGCCAGCGGCGGACGTGGCCGTGAGGGTGTAGGTGATCTGCCCCGTGGGGTTCACCAGGACCGATGTCATTCCCGTCACGGTGCCCACCCCCTGGTTGATGGAGAGGCTGGTGGCGCCCGTCACGGACCAGGCCAAGGAGACGGTTTGGCCTGGGAAGATGCCATCGGGTGTGGCGGTGAACGAGGCGATGACGGGAGGTTGGAGGGCCGCCGTGGTCACACTGTGGGCCGCGCTGGGTGCGCTCCAGTTCCCCGCCGCATCCCGGGCGGCCACGGTGTAGGTGTAGGCGGTGTTGGGGCTCAGACCCGAATCCGAGAAATTCGTGTCCGTGGGGGTAGCCACCTGGGTGCCATTCCGGAAGACGCGGTAGCCCGTGACACCGACATTGTCCGTACTGGCGGTCCAGGTGAGGGTCAGGCCGCTGGTGGTGACACCGGCGGTCGCCAGGCCCGTGGGCACGGAGGGGGACTGGGTGTCCGCCATCGCGTAGGCGCCCATGGCCTCGGTGGCGCTTCCGGCCGCAGGTCGGAACGCCGTGCTGGCATCGTCGTAGCGGGCCAGGTTGAGGTCAATGCTCTGGAACTGCGGATTCTGGTTGAGGGAGCGCTGGTCCAGGTTCATGGGCTGGTCCAGCCCGGTGGCGGGGTTGCGCCAATTCAAAGTCCGCCATGCGGACCAGTCGTAGTAGCCCCCCAGGGCTCCGTAGCCCGCGGAAGCCGCCACGCTGAACCGCAGCGCGTGGGCGTTGCTGTTGAAGAAGACGTTGTCGTCGCTCGCGAATCCCGGCATCGTCCGATCGAAAAGCGCGTCACTGATGTAGGGATCCACGGTCAGAACGGCGTGTTCGGCGTTGTAGCTGCCGGCCTGCACCACGAGGTTGCGCCGGAACACGACCTGTTGAGGATCGGCGGGGAAGGTGGCATTGCGCCAGGCGTCCGTGGGGTGGTAGTAGAGCGCCGTCCCCGTCAGGGCAGGATCCAGGTCCGACGTGGGGTTGTAGATCGTGTTGTATTCGAAGACCTGGTTCACCTGGTGGGTCGGCCCGCCGAAGTCCGCGGAGCGGAAGGCCGTACTGCCCCCAATGAAGATGTTGTGGTGGATGTGGGTGTTGGCGGTACCCGATCCCACCGAGAAATCACGGCAGTTCCGGAACACATTCCGGTACACGTGGAAGTACCCATCGGCGTAGGGCGTGGAATGCTTGTACATCACGCCGGAGGCGCCCGGGTACCCGATGGCTGGGTTGGGGGTTTGGTAGAACAGGCAGTCATGTACGGTGATGTTGCGCCCCTGGAAGAGGGCCAGGCTGGTGGCCTTGCCGAACCGGGGTCCCGCCGTCCGCTGGTAGGTGTCATGGAAGACACAGTGGCGGATGATCAGGTCGTTGCAGGCCGTGGCATTCAGGCCCGCCAGGTTGTGGCTCGCATCCCCATCGCCATGGTTCGCGGTGAGGTGCTCGATGGTCACATGGTCGCTTTCGCTGAGCTTGATGGGGCCGCCTTCGCCCTGGCTCATGGCCCGGGTGATATCGATGCCTGAGAAGGTGACCCAACTGCTCTGCTGGAGGCAGAGGCCTTCCCCGTTGTACTGGGCGTCGATGAGGGGGCGGTGGCCCGGATAGGCCCGGATGACCACGGGGGCCTGCTCCGTCCCACGCACCAAGCGCAGGTAGAGCACCGCCGGGCGACCGCTGACATTGGGATACCCGTTGTCATCCCCGGGGCGGGTGATCTGGGTGATGGTGCCATTCAGCACATAGACCGTATCCCCGGGCTGAAGGAGCACGGCCCGGGGTGGAACGTGGCCCGAACCGTAATACTGGCTGTAGTAGGAGGACACGTTGAGGAAGGTCCGCCAGGCTGTCTGGACCGAGGCGCCGTCATTCGCGTGGTCATGACCATTCACGGGATCGATGTAGAACGTGCGTCCTGCACTTCCCGCAAGGGTGGTGGCGTTGAGCGAAGCACTCGGGGTGCTCCAGTTCCCCGCCGCATCCCGGGCCGCCACGGTGTAGGTGTAGGTGGTGCTGGGGCTGAGGCCCGTGTCATTGAAACTGCTGCCTGTGGGGGTGGCCACCTGGGAGCCATTGCGCAGCACCCGGTACCCGGTCACGGCCACATTGTCCGTGCTGGCGGTCCAGG
>CAZPUI010000462.1:0-4689 GCA_964589695.1 uncultured Solibacteraceae bacterium
GGTGATCACCAGGGACTTGGCCCGGCGGGTCTGGAGGATCAGCTCCTGGGGGGTCACAGGGGCACCCCTGAAGGACTACCCGGCGAGGCGCAGGTGTGTACGTGGGCGGCGAAGGCCTTTCCGCCGAGGGTGGCGGTGGAACGGGTCACGGCCTGGGAGGCGGTGGGGCTCACGCATTCCACGTTTGCGGCCATCCTGAGGCCCCCGGGAACGGACACACCGGCGGTGGCGGTCCCCCCTGGTCCTCCGCCCTGGCGCGCCCCACCCCCTGATCGAGGCCAGCTCCTGTTGGCCATTTCGGAATTGTGGCCATTCCACATTTCCATTCCCGGGGGATATCGTATGCTCGAGGTCGATCTTGGTTTATTTATTGAAATAAAATATTAAAAAGATCAAACTTGTCAAGGAAACCCTTCAGGCCCTCCGTGATACCCAGTTCGACCTTGCCGAGGGTGGCGCGGACACCCGTTTGTGCTCTGCCCAAACGAACTGCAAGGCATGCCCGTCCCGCGGGTGTCCCAGCAACATCCGAACCTGTGATGCTGCCACCTGCACATGGTCATTTGTTCCAACCTGCCACTCCAAGGGCTTTACGTGCACGGTGATTTGCTGATGTGAGCCCGGTGGGTGGTGATGGGCCGGATCCCGTAGGTTGCTGTGAAATCTGGGAATCCAGGGTGCCATCGCCACCTATTTAAGCCTTCCGGGGGTTCCAACCCCCGGATGCAGCGGCAGGGCAAGGGCTCTTCACTTCCCTGCGCACAAGACCACCGCGAGGTGGTCTTTGGGTATACGAAAAGCTGTTGAAGCCGCGATTCGCCGTGGGCCCCTGACCTTTCCTGGGCATGGGGAAGGGGCCTTCCGGGGACGGGGGCCGGGCCTGGGGGTGGGGAGGGTGCGCGGGGGCGGAAGCCCAGGGCGCCGGGGTGCGCCCACTGGTCACCCTCCCATGTGAAAAGTGGAGGTTTCCAGGGGGTGGGCTGGGGCTGAAGGTGGGGCTGACCTGCCTGGAGGCCTTCATGCGTTTGAACCTGCCATCCTTCCGAATCCCGACCCTGCTGGTGGCGGGGCTCGTGTGCACCCTCGACCTTTCCGCGGCCACCTACCGCAAGCGCCCCTACTTGCTGCCCAGCGCAACGCCGGGTCGGATGTCCCTGGTCTTCCAGACCAACGGCTCGCCGGGTTCCCTGGTCGTCACCTATGGGTCCACGCCCACGGCCTTGGACGCCACGGCCTCGTCCCCGGTCCAGACCCATTCGGATTATGTCTATCGGGTGGACCTGACGAACCTGGCGGCCGGGCAGCGGGTGTATTACAGGGTCGCCATGGATGGGGCCGTGGACACGGGGAGCTTCCTGGCGCCCCAGGCGGTGGGCACCTCGGACATCACCTTCTACGCCTACGGCGACACCCGGGATGACATCACGGCCCAGAATGGGGTGGCCAAGGCGCTCCTGGCGGATGTGAATGCGGACCCCGGCCGCCGGGGCGCCTTCCTCCTGCACTCCGGGGATTATGTGTACGACGGCACCGTGGAATCGGAATGGACCAGTGCCTTCTTCAACAGCACCGGCGGCCCCGAGGTGAAGACCATGCTGGGGAGCCTGCCCCTGGTGGGCACCATCGGGAACCACGAGGGCACCACCACGCTCCTGAAGAAGTACTTCCCCTACGCCTTCCTCCCCTCCTCGGGCTTCTACTACAGCTACAAGCAGGGGCCGGTGCATGTCCTGGTGGTGGATTCCGAAACGGTGAGCTACAGCCAGGGCAGCACGCAGTACGCGTGGCTGAAGAACGAACTGGCCACTTCCACGGCCCCCCTGAAGCTGGTCATGTTCCACAGCCCCGCGTACAGCGCCGGGGGTGGCCATGCCGACAACTTCACCGCCAAGAGCCAGCTGGTGCCCCTCTTCACCCAGTACGGCGTGAAGGTGGTGGTGGGGGGTGACAACCACTACTACGCACGGGTGCCGGTCAATGGCGTCCAGTACCTCACCTCCGGTGGGGGTGGGGCGCCCCTCTACACCCCGGAGGCCTCCACGCCCAACCTGGCCAAGAGCGCCAGTGCCTACCATTTCCTGCGTTTCCAGGTGCTCAACAACGCCACCCTGCTGCGCGGCACGGCCATCACCAGCGGGGGGGTGGTCCTGGATACCTTTGATGTGCCGTTGTCAGGACAGCCTTCCCTGCAGCTCACCTGCCCCGGAAACCAGGCGGTCTCGCCCGGGAGCACCGTGAACTTGACGGTGTCCCCCTCCGGAGGCACGCCACCCTATGCCATCGGTTGGCTGCGGAATGGCGCAGCCATCCCCGGTGCGACCTCTTCCACCTACAGCTTCCAGGCCCAGCTGGCGGACCATGGCGCCGTCTACCAGGCCACGGTCACCGATACCTCCGTGCCCCCCCAGAGCGCGACGTGCCCGGGGGCGCAGCTCTCCGTGACCGATTCCCGGGACCTGGTGCTCAATGGCACCTTCGAAGGGGGCAGCACAGGCTGGGCGGGCACCACGGGGGCCATCGGCAACTGGTCGAGCTACGGCGAACCGGCCTTCGAAGGCCTCAAGGCGGCCTACCTGGGTGGCAACGGAAGGACCGCCACCGAGACCCTTTACCAGACCCTGACCATTCCAAGCACCGCCACCCAGGCCACCCTGGGGTTCTACCTGCACATCGACACCAAGGAAACGGGCACCACCGCCTATGACAAGCTGGCGGTGCAGGTGCGGAATTCCTCGGGATCCATCCTCAAGACCTTGGCCACCTACAGCAATGCCAACGCGGCTCCGGGGTACCAGTGGCGCACCTTCGACTGCTCCGCCTTCAAGGGGCAGACGATCCGCCTCCACTTCCACATGACGGAGGACTCCATCCTGGTGACCAGCTTCCTGGTGGACCAGATCAGCCTCCGGGTGCAGTAGCACGCGCGTTCCAGGGGAGGCCCCATGCTTGCGCAGACCCTTATCCTCGGCAGCCTTCTCCTGCCTTCGGCCATCCTGTCGGCCCAGGCTCCCCCCAGGCCAAAGGAGCTCCGGGCTGGACTCGCCTTCGTGCCCCTCGCGCTCCAAGAGGACGGGCCCCCGCGGTGGGTTCAGACCACGGAAACCCCCCGTTCGGTGTGGCGGGAGGTCATGGGTACCGAACCCTGGAAGGTCCGCGACAACCACGGGCGCCCCGGGGACAACCTGCCCGCGGCCTTCGTCTCCTGGAACGAGGTCCAGGTCTTCCTCCAGCGCCTGAACGAGGCGGACCTGGACCACATCTATCGCCTTCCCGAGGAAGCGGAATGGGAGGGGGCCTGTCGAGCGGGGACCGGGTCCGATCCCGGTCCCCTGACCCAGGTGGCCTGGTTCGCTGACAACGCCTTCCAGGGGGGCGAGAAGTACACCCATCCAGTGGCCCTCAAGGCCCCCAATGCATGGGGGCTCTACGATTGCCTGGGCAATGTCTGGGAGTGGGTGGCCGATGGGACGGAGGAGGGCCACCGGGTGCTCAAGGGGGGCAGCTGGCGGAGCCGGGCCGAGGCTACCCGTAGCCAGGAGAGGAACCACATGGCCCCGGATCAGTTTGCGGGGGACCTGGGGTTCCGCCTGGTGGCCACGCCTGTGGAGGATGGGCTCTGGAGCCCCTGGCAGGACACCTCGCCAGGGGGGATCTCCTGGCGCCTCCGCTGGGTGGCCTCCGAGGGACCCCGCGCCCGCTGGATGCTGAACCTGCGGAATTCCGGACCCCAGCCGGTGGAGGTGCTGATGTCCTGGGGCTGGGAAGGGGCCCTGCAGACCCAGGTCCTGACCCTTGATCCCCAACGAATCCATGCGTTCGAGGGCACCTTCCTGCGTACCGCCAAGGGGCAGCGCCCCAGGGTGCAGGTGGGGCCGAGGCGGTTGCCATGAGCCCGGTTCGACTGCTGGCCTTCACCCTGGTTCCGGCCTGGGGCTACGCCCTGGTGCGCTATGTGGGGGTGGGCTCCACCCCCTGGTCCCAGGTTCCCCTGTGGGTCACCAACAAGGCCCTGGGGGTGGCCGCCCTGGCCCTGGGCGTGATCTCCCAGGTGGCGGGGCGCCAGGACACCCGCCAACGCGCCGGGCGTGTGGCCCGCCGCATGGCCCTGCTCCACGGACTGGTGAGCCTGGCGCTCCTTCGGCCCGCTGCGTACCCGAAATGCTTCGACGCGATGGGGAGCCTTTCTCCGGCCGGACAGTTCAGCTTCCTGGCGGCCGCCGCGGCCCTCGTCCTCTGCCTTGGGCCCTCCCGGCGCGAGGGCGAACCCCCGCGGGGGATTGCCTTCTCCTGGGTGCTGGGGCTCGTGGCGGTGCACACGGCCGCCCTCGGCCTGCCCGGCTGGCTGAACCCCGCCGTCTGGCCGGGCCATCTTCCGCCCCTCACCCTGGTGGGTTTTCTGCTGACGGGAATACCCCTGGCACGGATGGCCCTCCAGCGGTGGGTGGGAACCCCAAGGGTCTCCTTCCTGGCGGAGCCCCAGGGATAGGGCGAACAGCCACAGCCTGCGAGAAAATGAATTTTGCAGCCGTTCATGGCTCCCCTCCAACTGACGGGCGTCCTTGCTTTCTCAGCGCCTTCGCTCAGGGGGCGGCATGAATTCTTGTGGTAACCCCGAAACCTTTCAAGCCCAATCGTTAACCCAACTTCCGCATTTCAGTCTCTAACTCCTTTTGTTTGCAATCCAGGTCA
>CAZPUI010000463.1:0-4678 GCA_964589695.1 uncultured Solibacteraceae bacterium
CCTACTACGATCCCGAGTGGCTGGTGGCGGCCAATGCGCGCGGCGAGGTCAACTCTGTGGTGGCCCGGGCCCCCTCCGGGGACATCCTGGCCCACGGCGCCCTCTACCGCAGTTCCCCCCCCAATCCCCGCCTGCTGGAATACGGGCAGCTGATCGTGCGGATGAACTACCGCACCACCTTTGCGGCCTTCAAGATCCACAAGTACCTCCACGATACGGTTCTGCCTCGGCTCGCCCCCGACGGGGTGTTCGGCGAAGGGGTTACCAACCGCCTTGAATCCCAAAAAGTCACGCGGGTGACCCGCTACCACCCCATGGCCATGGAGCTGGACCTCATGCCCAGTGAGGCCTACGAGGCCGAGCAATCCGCCTCCGGCCGGGTATCCTGCGTGACCTGCTTCCGCCCCTGGAAGGACGCGCCCCAGACGCTCCACGTTCCGGATCGCTTCCGGGACATCCTGTCCTTCATCCTCGAGGGCACCGGACTGGAACGGCACCTGGCGATGGGCCAGCCCCCACCGCCGGACACCCTCACGCATATGGAAGGCCGTACCTTCGCCGCGGCGGGGGTGACCCGGGTGAATGTGTTCCAGCCCGGCGCGGATTTCCCGCAACGCATGGCCGCGTGGACCCAGGAGGCCGCAGTCCCCGTGAACCAGGTGTATCTGTGCCTGCAACCCCCCGAAGCCGCTTGGGCCGCGGAGGAACTGGAGCGCCAGGGCTTTGTCCTGGGCGGCCTCATGCCCTGGTGGTTCGGCCCAGACGCCCTGCTGATGCAGAAAGTGACCCGCGACATCGACTACGAGGCCATTCAACTGTTCGACCCCAAGGCCAAGGAGCTGCTGGAGCGGCTGCGGGGCCTGATGCCCTGAGCCCCCCACGGCCCAGGCCCCACCCAGCGGGGCGCGGCCGTGGGCCGGAAAGGCAGGGTGGGCCGTACCGGTTTCAGCGCACCTCCACCCCCTCCACATCCACCGCCAGGACATGGCCTGCCTTGGTGGAGGCGGTGAAGCGCAGGGTGAGGGGACCGGGCTGGAGTTTGAGGCCCGCCCAGGCCCGGATGGACCCACAGGTGAAGCGCCCGTCCTTGGCCAGGGCGTCCCCGTCCTGGCCCTGGTCATTGAGGGTCCACCCCCAGGTGTTGAAGAGCCCCAGTCCTTGGCGCAGGCCCGTGAGGCCACAGGCGAGCAGGTCCGGATGCAGGACCCTGGCGGAGGCCTGCAGGGTGCTGGATTCATCGGCCCGGAGGAACCTGGGGGTGGCCTGGAGTTCCCGCAGTTCCGGCAGCCCGCTGAGGTTCGGCGGGTCGAGGTCCACGATCACCAGCTGGGCGGGTCCCTCCTCCACCACCAGGCAGGCCCTGCGACCCGATGCGCTGAGGCTCATGCGGGTGGGGCGGTGCAGTGGGTTGCGTCCCGGCAGCAGGTGGTGACACAGGTCCCGTACGGTGCGCCCATCGGGTTCGAAGATCCGCAGCCCCCAGCCCAGGGCCACCCTTCCCTCCCGACTCACCTGCATCCAGTCGCCGTAGGCGGCCTGCGGCCCCTGGAACACCCGGCGGTGACCCCCCTCCCAGTCCAGGAGGATCACGTGGGAGCGCTCCCCGGCCTCCTGGTGGAGGGCCACGGTGCGGCCGTCCCCGGAGATGCGCACCAGGTTGAGGGCCCGCTCCTCGGCCCCCGCCTGCTGGGTGAGCCGCCGCAGGCCCGAACCATCGGCATGCACGGCATAGGCATCCCACAGGAACTGGAACACCAGGCGCTGCCCATCGTCGGAGAGGTCGATGCCCGAGGGGGTGCCCCGCCAGTGGTTGCCATTGTCATCCGTGCCCGCCAGGCGGGCCACGGTGGTGGTGGTGAGGATGGGTTTTGGGTCGGACGTGGTGGCAGGGCTTTGCCCGGCCACCGCGTGGGGGGGCACGGGGTGGGACTTCGCGAGCCCTTGGCGAGCAAGCGGTCCCCCCTCGTTCGAGTTCGTCCCATCCGTGGCCAGGCGGAAGATGCCCTGGCCGTTCTGGAGAAAGAGCATCCGGCCATCGGCGCGCAGACGCAGGGAGGACACGGGGAAGCCCTTGGCCAAGGGGACCACCGCCCCCCCGTCCGCCCGGGCCAGGTAGAGTCCGGAGTGGTCGCACCAGGCCACCCGACTGCCATCGGCGGAGATATCGATCAGGCCCTCGTTTCGCACCGTTCCCAGCTGGACGAGACCCGAACCGTCCGAGCGCAGGCTGTAGGTGCCGGCATAGGTGCTGAAGACAATGCGGGTGCCATCGGCGCTGAGCTTGCACTGGTTGATGAGCTTGCCCTCCTCGGGACGGAAGTCCGTGATGCGCCGGAAGGCCGTCCAGTGGGTGATGCGCAGGCCCTCGGCGGCACCGAGGGTGGGGGGAAGGCCCGGGACCGCACCGGCCTCCAGGAAGCCCTGGGGCCCCACCTCCACCTGCTCCCCGGGTCCCAGTCGGCGAGGGGAGCTGCGGAGCCCCCGGGGCGAGACCCGGACCCACCCCTCGGACACCGATACCCGGGTGCGATCGCCACCGTGATGGACCTTGAAGGCCGTGCCATCCGGCGCGATGCCCGCCAAGGCCGTGGTCAGGGCCAGGCCTGCCCCGGGGGCGCCGTGGCGCACATCCGCGGCCCCGGACTCCAGGACCACCTCCCGGCCACTCAGGACCTGGACTTCCGTGGAAATCCCCAGCAGGAGCCGGTCCCCCGAAGGGAAGGCCAGGTCCACGGTGCCCCCGCCCGAGGTGCGAATCCGGCTCGGCAGCGGTAGCCTCTGTCCCAGGGCGAGGGGTCTCCAGTCACCGGAAACACCCTGGAATTCCGCAGATCCGCTCAGCAGGACCACCTTGATCTGAGGGCCCACCGAGGGAGGCTCGGGAGGTGGCGTCCCACCTGGCGTCACCGAGGGAGGAGGCCTCTGGCCCTGGAGCGAAAGGATTTCGGCGTCCGTGAGCTGCTGTTTCTCGTAGCGGTATTCCAGGGGCGTGAAGGCGCCACTGGACCGGGCCCCCTCGTAGAGCACGATGGACAAGGACAGCACCGCCTCCCTGCCGAGGGTGCCTCCCTCGACCTCGATGCCCGCCGAGTCCCCCGTGGCCCGCACCTCCCCCCGCTTCCCCAGCACGCAGGCCTTGGGTTCCCGGGAGAGGTCCACCTGGTTCTCGTAGAGCATGGCGGGGTTGCGGCCCGGCAGAGGTTTGGGACTGAGGCCGCCCCCGGAGGCCCAGAGGCTGGCCCGGACGCTGGCATCCGCCTCGCCCTTCCCGCCCGCCCGACCGGAGAGGTTCCAGGTGGGACGGGCCCCCTGGAGGATCACCGGCGGTGGGGCCCCCACCTTCAGCTCCACCTCCCAATCGCGATGGCGGAAGGACACGGAATCGGCGCTGGCCTTGAGTCCCGCGGGGGTGATGCTCCCTCCGGGGGGATTGAGCACGGGGCTTCCCGGTTTCAGCACCCAGACCACCCGGGTGGTCGCCGGTGCCGCGGCCATCTTTCGAAGGGCCAGGGTGGCGTAGGCCGCTTCGCCAAAGGGCAGGTCCACCTCCGTGCTGGCCTTGTCGTAGCCTGATTTCAAGGCGTGGACGCTCCGCCTTCCCGTGGCCCCCGGCACGGATTCGAAGAGGACTTCGCCCTCCCGGGTGGTGCCCTGGCGCAGGACCTCGGCCTGGCCGGGGAAGGTCACCCCGACCATGGCCCCCTCCAGGGGGCTCCCCGTGCCGGCCTCCTCCACCCGCACCCGCAGGGCCCCGGGGAGGTCGAAGCGCAGGCCCTTGAGCACCGCGGGCTCGATCCGCCAAATCTCGGCGTCGGACAGGCCGCCATAGTTGCGGGCCAGACCATCCTGCCCATAGCTCAAGGCCCCCGGCCCCGCCAGGTTCCCCGTGTTCTGGAAGGTGCTCTGCTCGTTGTCCTTGGTGTGCAGCACCAGACGCACCCGCCCGGTGACCGGCGCCTCGTTGGCCACCAGGGCCACATGGCGGGCCGTCCCGTCCTGGGCCCGCCAGACCACGATGTCGTGTTTCAGGAAGGGTCCTGGATCGCTCACAGGCCGTCCGAAGGGTTGGATCACCCCCGCGAAGAGGGCCGCCGCACCGATCTTGTAGCCCGGCAGGCCGAGCACCCGCTGGGCCACCAGCCCCGCACAGTCCCGGGCCGCCTCGGGATCTCCCACACGCTCCCAGCGCACGGGGGGATAGGTGCGGTCCTCGTCCCGCTTGAAGTCCTCCACCTTGTCGGAACCGGGCGGGAAGGGCTCCTGGCCCGGACGCAGGCGCAGCACCTTGAGCTGGCTGCGCTGGGTGGTCCCCTCCCTTGGGCCCGTGACCGTGTAGGACAGGTGGTCGAACAGTTCCTGGGCCTCCAGGGAGAGGAAGGCCAAGGCCAGGATGAGGAGCCGAAGTCCCAGGACCATGTCAGCCTCCGGTGCGGTGCATGCCTTTTCGGGTGGTGAATCGGAGGGGTTGAGCCCTGGTCCGCCCAGCCCCGCCCGACCTCCAAAGGGGCTTCCCGGGGTCTTTCAGCGGCTTCCCCCGCGGTGTGCCGGGTCGGGGAGGCAGGAGCAGGTCAAACTGGGAGCCTCTCGTCCCCCGAACCAGCCGGCAACCACATGTCAAAGGAGGGAAAGGCCTTGAAGATCGCCCTGGTGGGACCCGAAGTGGAAGAGAACCTGGGAC
>CAZPUI010000464.1:0-4664 GCA_964589695.1 uncultured Solibacteraceae bacterium
GCCGCCGACCACATGGATTAGGGCCGAGCGAGGCTTCTCCCGTGGCTCGGAGGTTTGAAAGGTCGCACTGAAGGAATTTCCGGAGAGGGGCAGATCCTCCACCATGGCAGCATGGGAGACGCCTGGGAGGGCCATGGCCCGGTCCAGCAGGGTGCGCTGCACGGCCAGGCGATCCGCATCCGTGGGGTAGGTCTTTTTCGGAAGCTGCACACGGGTCGTCAATACCCCCTGGGGTTGGAAGCCCAGGTCCAGGGCCAATTGGTTTCTCAGGCTCCGTGCCAATAGAAGGGAGACCCCCACGAGGGCCGTGGCGGTGGCCACCTGGGTTACCACAAGCAGGCAGCGGAGCCGACCATGGCCTCGACTGCCGGTGCCCCGCGCAGAGTCCTTCACGGATTGGAGGAGGTCAAACCTGGCCATTCCCCAGGTCACCGGGACGGCCAGGAAAAGGGTGGCCGTCAGGCTGAGGACCACCGTCAAGCCAAGGTGGCTCTCGGGCTCGGCCACCACCAGGGCGGGGAGGCTGGCACGCAACAGGGAGGTCATGACCTTCTGGGTCTGGGTCTGGAGAAGAACGGCGAGGATGCCCCCCGCGAGGGCGAGGAACAGGCATTCGAAGAGCAGGGGGCGCAGGGCGATCCATCGGCTGGCCCCCATGGCTGACCGCAGGCCCATCTCTCGCCGACGGGGGAGCCACCGGGTCAGACTGAGGTTCGCCACATTGGCGCAGGCGATGAGAAGGACGGATAACCCTGAGAGGAGGATGACGGTGATCTTGTGGCTGCGTTGGGGGATCTGGGCGTCGATTTGAAGGGGCAAGCGGATCTGGGCGACATGATGTTTGCCCCGAATCTGGCGCTCCAGGGCCAGGTAGCATGCGGCCACTTCCTGCTCGGCCTCGGCCCTTGAGACGCCTGGGGCCAGCCGTCCCAATAGGTTCAGGAAGGTCCTGTCGCGGGCCTGGACCTCCTTGGGGGTCAGGGCCAGGGGGACCAGGATGGCGCCACCCCCCAAGTCCGAGGGGATCCTGAAGGCGCGGGGCAGGATGCCGGCGATGGTCCAGTCTTCACCGTCCAGGCGAAGGCGTTCCCCCATAGCCCTGGGGTCTCCCCCCAGGTGGGAGGTCCAGAAGGCGTGGGTCACGACCAGGCATCGGGCCTGGGTCCCCTGGTCCGTTTCGGGCCCAAAGTAGCTCGGCAGACCCAGCATGGGGAAGGTGCTGGCGCTCACCCGACTCACGCCAATCCGCTCGACGCGATCCCCCAGTTCCAATACGCCGGCGTACCGGGTGGCGGCAGCGAGGTGGGAGAGGCCCTTCAGGGAATCCCTGAGGGCAAGGTAGTCGTATCCTGAGCAGCTTCGGGGCTGGGCCGCCCCTTCGGCGCGGTGGAGTACCTGGACCACCCGCTCTGGGGAGGGCCCATCGAAGGGGCGGAGCAGCAGGCGCTGCAGCAGGGTCCCCAGGGCCAGGTTCACGCCCAGTCCCAGGGCCAGAATCAGGATCACCCCTCCCGTGAACCAGGGGGCCCGAAGCAGGCCCTTCAGTGCCATGCGCAAATCCTGTCCCAAGGGGCACCTCCCCGCGCGGTTCAGCAAGAGGGGTGCCATGGCATAAATTTAATCAAAACAATCTATAAAAAAGAACAGCCCTGGCGCTGTGCCAGGGCTGGGACTTGGAATCCCGGAAATGGGATCAGGAAATGGTGATCTTCCGGGGCTGCACCTCGGGAACCTTGGGAATGACCAGGTTCAGGACCCCATGCTTCAACTCGGCGCTGATGGCGTTGCCATCCACCCCCTCGGGCAGGTTGAAGGTGCGGCAGAAGCTGCCATCCACCCGCTCACGGATGAAGTAGGTCTCCTTCTCCTGGGGGGCCGGGAGGGTGCGGGAGCCGGAAAGGGTGAGGCGGTTGCCCGTGAGCTGGATGTCCAGGTTCTCCTGGGCAAAGCCGGGGAGGTCCGCCTGGAATACATAGCTCTCGGCGGTTTCCCGGACGTCGAAGGAGGGGAAGAAGGTGCTTCGGGCCTCGAGCCCCAGGTCGCCATCCCGGAAGGGGTCCCAGCGCAGCAGGTTGCGCATGAGCGAGAAGGGCTCCACCAGGGAGGTGGGGGCAGGGGTGCGGGGGTGGATGCGAACGAGGTTCATGGTTTCCTCCATGGAAGGGGGTCGTCTGGGCCAGATTCCCTGGCGAAGAACGGCCTGGGTTGTGGGTTTGCGATGGTGGTGGTTCCGGCGCACAGGTAATATGCGCGTTTGAGACTCATGTGTCAACCCCCCCTCCAAAAAAATGTTTTTGGGTCCCCTGCCCCGAACCTGGCTCCCTGGGACGAGGCGCGCCCACGCGGCTTCCCGAGGGGAAGGGCAGGTTGCAGCACGGACGGCATGCCCTTTCCAGACACGCTTCAGGTCCGCCTGTGTGAGGACGTGGCGCGCCCCCCAGGGGTGGAAATCACGTCAGGGCAGGGATGTGGCCCCGCGGTGCGGGCACTTCGCGACAGGCCTCAACGGGACGCCTGGCGGACTGCAGGGCTTTTGTCCAGGAAGGACGGCGTGGGGGCTGGTGGTTACCGACTGCGCCTCAGCGGATCAGGTGGTACCGGCTCTGTCGTTCCCGCACCCAGCTCACCTTGCCGGTGCCATCCAGGGCCGCTTCCTCTTCGAGCATGGCCTTCACCGGCTGTCCGTCCCATTCGGGTACGGGGGTGGTGGCTTGGAGCTCAATGGAGAACCAGGTGTGGGGGCGCAGGGGCACGTCCCCCCGGAAGGGAAGGGCCCGCTGCTGGTCCCACAGCCCGATGGTGGGCCCCGCGCCGTGGCCATGCTGGCCGATGGGATGGGTGTAGATGGAGCCGGTGATGCCCTCGGACTTCATTTGGGCAAGGGCGCCCAGCAGCACCTCGTTGCCCGTGCGGCCGGGCACCATGTGGGCCAGGTGGATGTCCTGCAGGCGATTGCCGTTGGCCAGGGCCTTCCGGAGGCCCTCGGGGGCATCCGTCTCACCCTCCCTCAGCACATAGCCCATGTGCTGGGTGTCGGTGTTCAGGCGCAGGGCGGTGAAGCCAAAGTCGCAGTGGAGCACATCCCCCCGCTGGATGGGCGGGTTCGGGACGCCCTTGGGCAGGCCACCCTTGCGCTGGATGTCCACGGTGGGCTGGAACCACACCGGGAACCCATGGTCCAGGGCCCGCTGGCGCATCCACCAGGCCACATCCTCGGGGGTGGTGATCCCGGGCTTTACGACGGCGGCGGAGAAGGCCTCGCGGATGATGCTGTGGGAAAGGGCCATCAGTTCCCGGTACGTGGGCATCATGTCCGGCAGGCGGGTGGCAATGTAGTCCAGGGCGAGGCGTTCCCGGCGCACCAACCGCTTGGAAAGGTCGGGGCCGAAGGCCTCCCGCAGCTTCTCCCAATCGTTGGCCCGCAGGCCATCGGCGAAGGCGAAGGCATCGGACATGTTGACGGCGATGGTCCTGGGTTGCTTCTCCTGGGCCAATTTGGCCAGCATCCCCCAGTGGGGGTCGGGGGTGGTCGCCTCCGGCCTCAGCACCTTGAAACGCCCCCCCAGGCCGCTGCGGCCCACCACGAAGCGCTCCAGGGGTTTCCCTGGACCGGGATCGAAGAAGACGAAGATATCCCGCCGCCCCCCGGCGAACTCCGTGGCGGGGGCGAGGGAGGAGAAGACGGGATCCTCCCCATATTCGCGGTTGGTGACGATCCACATCTGGACGCCGTGCTCCCGCATCAGCGCCGGCAGCACACGCTCCAGCCGCAGGTCCAGCCACTGGTCCTGCAGCCGCGCCTGCTCCCGGAGCGGAAGCGGGTTCTGGGCGGAGAGCGCCGCAGCCAGGGTAAGGGTCAAGGCCAGGAGAAGGCCAGGGCGCATGGGACACCTCATGACACGATGGTGATACCAGGATGGCAGAGGTGGAACCGAGTGGCGGATTTCCGATGCGAACACTGACCGTACAGCGCGGCATCCGGCCGCAACCAAAGAGCGGGTTAAACGCGGAGGACACGGAGATGCCACGCATGCGTGGCATGAGCAAGCACGGGGATTTCTTGGAGGGTGGAAGCACGAAGACCTGTCAAAAACCTGCTCAGTCGAGCCGCGCGGGTCGGGCCCGGTAGCATCGAAGGTGGGACCCCCGCGTCCCCCTAGGAGCCCCATGCTGCGTCCCGAGATTCGCGAGACCTTCCGCAAATACACCTCCGACCGAGAGATCTTCCATGACCTCATGCCCCACAAGGCCCGGGAGGTCCTGCTGGTGGCCTCGGTCTTCGATGCCTTCACCCTGGAGCAGGACGGCCTGCTGACGGAGGTCCTCTTCGGGGGCTACTTCCAGCTCAACCTCTCGAGTCCCCCCCGCATCACCAATGTCTCGACCCTGGAGGAGGCCCTGGACAAGCTCCAGGCGCGCCCCTTCGACCTCATCATCGTGGTGAGTCGGCTCGGCCAGATGGGCCACTACGACCTCAGCCGCCAGCTGCGGGATGTCCATGCCCGCATCCCCATCTACCTGCTGCTCAACGACAACGTGGAGGTGGGCATCCTGGACAAGCGGCGCCAGGAGTTCCTTCGGGTCTACGACAACATCTTCGTGTGGAACGGCCACTCCGAGATCTTCCTGGCCATGATCAAGCTCATGGAGGACCGGGCCAATGT
>CAZPUI010000465.1:0-4630 GCA_964589695.1 uncultured Solibacteraceae bacterium
GTCCCGCTCTGCGCCTCGGCGCTCTTCTGCAGCAGAGCCTGCCCCAGGCCGAGGGGGGGAGCCTGGAAACCCTCCGGGATCACAGCCCCGGATGCCTGCACCAGGCCCTGCTGGAAGCCTGGAGCCGGCTTGTGGAACTGGCGCTCAGCTCCAGCCTGGAGACCCTGCTGCGCGCCATCCTGGACGAGGCGGAAGGCCTGACCCGCTCGCGCATCGGCTTTTTCCATTTCGTGGAGGCGGATCAGGTCACCCTGCACCTCCAGGCCTGGAGCACCCGCACCACCCAGGAGTACTGCACGGCCGTGGGCAAGGGCCTCCATTACCCCGTCCACGAGGCAGGGGTCTGGGCGGACTGCCTGCGGGAAAACCGGACCATCGTTCACAACGACTATGAAGCCCTCCCCCATCGGAGGGGCCTCCCCCCAGGCCATGCCCAGCTCCTCCGGGAGATGGTGGTACCCCTTCGACGGGGTGGCACGGTGGTGGCCATCCTGGGGGTGGGCAACAAGCCTGTTCCTTATACGGAACAGGATGTGGAACTGGTGGAAGGTTTGGCGGACCTGGCCTGGGAGACCGTGCGGCACGTGGGGATGGAGGAATCCCTGAAACTCAAGGGCGCTGCCCTGGAGAACAGCCAGAACAGCATGGTGATCATGGATCTGGAGGGTCGCCTTCGCTACGTGAACCCGGCCTTCCTGCGCACCTGGGGATTGCACTCCGTCCACCAGGCCCTTGGCCGGGACCGCCTGGACTTCTGGGTGGACAAGGAGGCCTCCCGCACCTTGGTCATGGAAGCCAAAGCCGTAGGCCATTCCAGAGGCGAGCTCTGGGCCCTGCGCGCCGATGGAAGCACCTTCCTGGCGGAGGTGAAGGTGTCCTTGGTGAAGGACGATGGGGGATCCCCTGTCGCCATCCTTGGCTCCACCGTGGACATCACGGACCTGGTCACCACCAAGGAACACCTCCAGTCCCAGAAGGATGAGCTGGAGCTCTTCTTCCGCACGAACGTGGACCTGCTCTGCCTGGCGGACACCTCGGGACATTTCCTACGGCTCAACCCCGTATGGGAACGGACGCTGGGGTACGCCCTGGAGGAGCTGGAGGGTTCCAGCTTTCTGGATCTGGTGCATCCCGAGGACCTGCCCGCCACCCTGGAGGCCTTGAAGGTGCTGGAGGGTCAAAAGGAAGTACTGGGGTTCACCAACCGCTACCGCCACCGGGAGGGCAGCTGGCGCTGGCTGGAATGGCACAGTGCATCCAAGGGTTCTCTGGTCTTTGCCAGTGCCCGGGATGTGACGGAGGAACGGGCCAGCACCCTGGCGTTGGAATCCTCCCGCACGGTGTTAGCCGCCATCTTCAGCCAGAACCAGACGGCCATGGCCCTCTCCGCATGGCCCGAGGGCACCATCCTGGATGTGAACAGGGCCTGGGAGGGCCTTGTGGGCATTTCCCGAGAGGAGGCTGTGGGCCGGACCAGCGCGTCCCTGGGACTCTTCGAGGACCATGAGGAAGTCCTGGGGGTGATCCAGCAGCTGAGGGTGCTGGGTCGGGTGGAGAACGCACCCCTTTCCCTCCGCAGCCGCGGCGGCGAGCGGCGGGCCCTACTCTGGTCCGGCACCCTTACCTCCTTGGAGGGCGTCCAGCGCCTGGTGTCCTCCGCCGTGGACATCACGCCCTTGCGGGATGCCGAAGCCGCCCTGCGCGAGAGCCTGCGCACCTCCGACGACCTGGTGCTCGCCCTGCCCGTGGGCCTCTTCATCTACCAGTGGACCCCCCCCGAAAGCCTGGTGCTCCTGGCGGGCAACCCCGAAGCGGAGCGCCTGAGCGGCCTTCGTATCCAGGAAGCCCTGGGCCAGGAGTTCGACGAGATCTGGCCCAGTGCCCGGAAGACGGGGCTCACCGAGCGCTATCTGGAGACCCTGCGCTCGGGTCAGCCCTATGAAACCGAGGATCTCTACTACGAGGATGACCGGCTTTCCGGTGCCTTCCGCATTCGTGCCTTCGTACTGCCGGGGCAACGGCTGGCCGTGGCCTTCGAGAACATCACGGCCCGCCGCCAGGCCGAGGAGGCCCTGCGGCGGACCCGTGATCTCCTGGCCCAGTCCCAGAGGGTGGCCCGGGTGGGGGGCTGGGAACTGGATGCCAAAGAGCAATCCCTCTTCTGGACCGATGAGACCTATCGCCTCCTGGACCTGGAGCCTGGGCAATCAGTCCCCATGGCGACCAGCTTCCTCCGCGCCTGCCTGCCCGAGCATCAAGAACCCCTTCAAAATGCAGTGCGACGGGGCCTTCTGGAGGGGGAGGGCTTCGACCTGGAGCTGCAACTGCGAACCCACCTTCAGCGGATCCTGTGGGTGCGCATGACGGGCCAACCCATTCACCATGAAGGGCGGGTGGTCAAGCTGGTGGGGGCCCTCCAGGACATCACCCAGGAGCGGGAGCTGGCCCGGCAGCATCAGCGGATGGAGGAGCATGTCCATCGCACCCAGAGGATGGAGAGCCTGGGCAGCCTGGCGGGGGGCATCGCCCACGACATGAACAATGTGCTGGGCGCCATCCTGGGGCTCTCCACCACCTGCCGGGAGGGCATGGAGGCGGAGGATGAAAGGGCCCAGGCCATGGACACCATCACCCGGGCCTGTGAACGGGGCCGAACCCTCGTGGGCGGGCTCCTGGACTTCACGCGGCAGAGCCTCGCGGAGGAAAGAATCCTGGACCTCAATGAACTGGTGAAGGAGGAGGTACGGCTCCTGGAACGCACCACCCTGCAAAAGGTGCAACTGGTCCTGGAACTGGACCCGGCACTCCAGCCCGTGCTGGGGGACCCCGGGGCCCTCAGCCATGCCCTGATGAACCTCTGCGTGAATGCCGTGGATGCCATGCCCGACGGGGGGACCCTCACCCTCCGCACCACCCACCCGTCGCCAGGGCAGGTGCTCCTGGAGGTGGAGGACACGGGGCTGGGCATGTCCCCGGAGGTCCTGGCCATGGCCACGGATCCCTTCTTCACCACCAAACCCCTGGGGAAGGGCACCGGGCTTGGCCTGTCCATCGTCTACGGCACCATGAAGGCCCACAAGGGCAGCCTGGACATCACGAGCACGCCCGGGGCCGGAACTCGGGTGAGCCTGAGCTTCCCGGCCAGTCCCCACCCCAGCCCTGCGGCGGCGGTGGAGCCGGAGCCACCCCCCCCAACCCCGCCATCGATCCGAAGGGTGCTCGTGGTGGACGATGACGAACTGATCCGGGACACCATGGGGATGCTGCTGAAGGCCCTGGGCTACGAGCCCCACGTGGTGGCCAGCGGCCCACTGGCCCTCGAGGCCCTGGATCAAGGTTTGAAACCCGATGTCATCGTCCTGGACATGAACATGCCCGGCATGGACGGAGCCGCCACCCTGCCCCGACTGCGCACCCTGTGCCCCGAAACCCCCGTGCTCCTGGCCACGGGAAGGGCGGATCGGGAAGCCGTGGACCTGGCCGCTGTCCACCCGGGGGTCACCCTCCTGGCCAAACCCTTCACCCTGAAGCTCCTGCGGAGCACGTTGGCCAGTTTGTTCCAGTAGGTGCGTGCATCGCCCCCCGCGGGGCGGAAGACCCCCTGCAGGCAGGTACCCCTGGCCCACGCATTCCCGCTGGCCTCCGGAGCCTTTCCATTGGAAAATGGCCCCTTTAGGAGCCTTGGCGAAGTAACCCATGCCCTGCCGGGTGGTTCGTCACGGTCCCTGCAGCATCTGGGCAAGGTTGGTTGTTGCCCCTGTCTCAATTCAGAGGCACTTGGGTGTGCCTCCTCACGCACGAGGGCGTCATGCAGGAAACTGCCAAGAAGAAACGCTACCCGGTCTACCTCCCCCGCACGGACTTCCCCATGAAGGCGGACCTGCCCCAGCGGGAGCCGAAGCGGGCCGAACGATGGAAGGCCGAGGGTATCTACCAGCGCATCGAAGCCAAGCGCCGGGCGGACAACGCCGCGGGCACCGGCAAGGGCCGTCGCATCCTCCACGATGGGCCGCCCTATGCCAACGGCGCCATCCACATGGGCCACGCCCTGAACAAGATCCTCAAGGACATCGTGGTGAAGAGCCTGTGGCTCGAGGGCTACGAGTCCCCGTACGTGCCGGGCTGGGACTGCCACGGACTTCCCATCGAACACGCCATCGAAAAGGACCTGGGTCCCAAGCGCCGGGAGATGAGCAAGCGGGAGTTCCTCACCCGCTGCCGGGCCTACGCCCAGAAGTGGATCGACACCCAGCGCACCGGCTTCCAGCGCCTGGGGGTCCTGGGGGCCTGGGACCAGCCCTACGTGACCATGGATCCCACCTACGAGGCCGCCATCGACCGCCACCTGGGGTGGCTCTTCGAGAGCGGTGCTGTCACCCGCAAGCTCAAGGTCGTCCACTGGAGCTACGGGGCCCGCACGGCCCTGGCGGAAGCCGAGGTGGAGTACGCCGACAAACACAGCCCCGCCATCACCGTGGCCTTCCCGGTGCCCGATTAGCAGGCCCGCCACCCGAGCCTGCCCACCCCCCTGAAACTTCCCATCTGGACCAGCACCCCTTGGACCCTGCCCCGCACCCCGGCCGGCTACGAAGGTTTCAATACCGACGGCTACGGCATGGCCGCCGCCATC
>CAZPUI010000466.1:0-4623 GCA_964589695.1 uncultured Solibacteraceae bacterium
CGTGGCGCACCAGGTTGCAGGGGTCGTGGAGGGTCACGGGCTGGGGATGCCGGGTGGGGTCCAGGTGGATGCGCCCCTCCCGCACATAGTCGTCCATCAGCTCCAGGATGCTCTTCACCTCGAAGGGATAGGCGCGACCCAGCCACTCCGGTCCCTCCCAGCGGGCGGCGCCGAAGCCGTGGCCGCACTCGCCGATGACCAGGGTCTGGCAGCCCAGGCGGGCCATGGCATCCACCAGGTTCTGGGTGAGGGCCCCCGCTTCCTTGTCGTTGCAGTTGAAGATGCCGTAGTTCGTGAGGTCCCAGCCGGGGTCGGAGCAGAGGGTCCAGTCCTCCTTGGCCGCCCAGAAGACCTTGGCGCTGGCCTGGAGGGAGAGGGGGAAGAACTTGGGTTCCCGGGGATTGACGGTGAACAGGATCTTCGCGCCCTGCTTGTCCAGGGGCAGCCGCGCCTCCGGATCGCCGGTCTCCATCTGGAGTTCCTCTTCGATCCATTGCACGGTCTCGACCCAAGCCTCCCGGGTGATGGCCATGTTGTTGCCGTGGCGCAGCGCCGTGTCCACGGTGGTCTGGAGGTCCGGGGGCGTGAGCCCCATGGCCCCCAGGGCCGCCCGGGCCGCCCGGAAGATCCGGGGCAGGGCGATGCCGATGGTGCAGTTGATGGAGCAGCGGCCGCAGAGGCTGCAGCGTCCGAAGACCGCATCCAGCCAGGCCTGGGCCATCGTCTTGTCCAGATCCTTGGCCCCCACCAGGGCTGGGGCCAGGCGTCCGAGGGTCGTGAAGTTGCGGCGGAAGACCGAGGCCACCAACTCCAGCTTGCGGGCGGGGACGTTCTCCAGGGTGGGGTCCATGCGGTGGTAGTGGCAGGCATCGGCACAGAGGCCGCAGTGGACACAGCTGTTGAGGTACGAGGCTTCGGCCTCCCGCAGGTGGCTCTGGAAAACTTCCAGGCCCCGGGCGAAATCCGCGTCCGTGAGGGATTCCAAGCGCTGTCCCAGGGTTAGGTGGTCGGTCATGGTCAACCTTGGGCGACCGGGGGGAACACACCCCGACGGCCGAAGAAGGCACCGAAGTGGTACCGGGTGGAGAAGAAGAAGAGGCAGTGCCGGATTTTGCCCAAGGGGGCGTAGACGAGGAGGGCGATGGCCGAGGCCCGCCAGGCCGTGGCCAGGTCGGGTGCCACGGTCACCCCCAGGCTCAGGCCCAGGAAGGTGGTGCAGAACAGGTTGCTCAGGAAATCGTCGGGCACGGAGAGGCCGCGGAGTTCAGCCTTCAGGACCCGCTTGGCCAGCAGGCCCAGGCCTCCCGCAAGGCCCAGAGCCACCAGGATTTGGGCCACGTGCAGCAGCCATGGCGGCAGGACGAGGCCGCCCAGGGCAGCCGCCAGCAGACCCAAGGCGCCCAGGAGCCCTCCGTGGAAAGCCAGGCCGGCAACGTAGGAAGGAAGGTGCTCCTGCACGCTCTCCTTGGCCCGGGGTGCCATTCCCGCCGTGAAGGCGTAGCGCACACCCTGGCGCGGATCCCCGGCCTGCACCGAGAAAAGCGTCCGACGACCAAAACCCTTGACCCACCTGCGCTGGGCGAGGAGGGCTCCCAAGGCCCAGAGGCCTGCGCCCACCACGCCCCATTCCAGAGCGTTCATGGGGCCCCCTACACGCAGCCGTCGGGCTTGGGCAGGCCCGCAAGCTTGCAGGCACCCTTGGCGGGGCCGCTGGGGAAGAGCTCATAGATCCGCTTCAGGGGCACGCCGGTGCTCTTGCACATGGCCCGGACCATGGGGGCACTCTGGGTTTCCAGATAGTGGTTGCGGATGAAGCGGAGGACGGTCCAGTGGTCTTCGGTCAGGACCTCCAGGTCCTCTTCACAGCGGGCCAGCTCGAGGGCCAGCGCCTCGTTCCACACCGTGGGGTCCGTGAGAAAACCTTCTTCATTCTGGGCCACAGGCAGGCCGTTGAGTGCGACGGGTGACATGATGCCTCCAGGGGTATGCGGGCGATGGGCAACGCCGTCCTTCCATCTTGTATGCACGAAGATGCGAATTGTCTGCATGACAATCGCGATCCCGGGCGCGCAGTTCACCGACCCAGCATTCCCTCCGCGTCCCGAACCGCCTCCAGCAGGGCTTCCCACGCGCGGCGCAGGTCCGCGGGTTCGGCGCTGGGGGCCAGGGTCTCCAGGCCTCGGGCGAGGTCCGCGAGGCGGTCCAGCTTCAGGTTGCCGGCATTGCTCTTGAGGTCATGGGCCTGTCGCGCGAGGACCCTGCGGTCCATGCGCTCCAGGGCCTCGGCCATGGTATTCAGGCGCGCCGCCGTGTCCGTGCGGAAGGCCTCGATGAATTCCGCCAGGGCCTCGGTTCCCCCGAGCACTTGGGCCAGGTGTTCCAGGTGCGGATGCGCTGTCCCAAGGGGCATGGGGGCCGTCCGGAGGTAATGGGCCACCTTGGATTGGAAGTCACCCAGATCCAGGGGTTTCAGGATGGTGTCTTGAAACCCATGGCGTCCACCCACCTCGGTAGAGGCACTGAAGAGGAGCACCGGAAGGTCCCGCCACCGGGTGTCCTGGCGGATCGCCTCCAGGGTCTCCACGCCCCCCATCCCAGGCATCTGGCCATCCAGGATCACCAGGTCGTAGGTCCCCCTGCCCAGGGCCTCCAGGGCTTCGGAGCCATCGCCCACCAGGGTGAAGCCCACACCCATCTGACGCAGGACGGATTCCGCCAGCAGGCGGTTGCTGGGGTTATCGTCCGCCAGGAGCACCCGGCCCTGGAGGTCGAGCTCCGGGGCGGGCGCCGTTCGGGGGGAGGGTTCCCACGGACAGGCTTCGGTCCGGAAGGTGAACCAGAAGGTGGACCCCCTTCCCACCTCGCTGCTCACCCCGGTTTCCCCACCCATGAGTCGGGCCAGGTTCCGGGTGATGGACAGGCCCAGGCCCGTGCCCATGCGCTTCTGGGTTCCCTCCGCCTGGCTGAAGGCTTCGAAGAGCTTGGGGAGAACCTCCGGGGGCACCCCATCCCCGGTGTCCACCACCTCGATCCGTACCAGACCTTCCTCCAGGAGGATGGCCCGGGCGGTGATGCTGCCCTGGCGCGTGAATTTCACGGCATTGCCCAGGAGGTTGACCAGCATCTGACGGAGGCGGTGGGGGTCCCCCTGGAGGCCCAAGGGAAGCCTGGGGTCCAGGTCGAGGTGCAGGCTCAGCCCCTTGGCATGGGCCTGGGCAGCCAGGAGGGTCTCGGCCTCCTCCATGACTTCATGCAGGTTGAAGGGCTGGGATTCCACTTTCAGGGCCCCGGCCTCGATGCGGCTCAAGTCCAGAAGGTCGTTCACCACCTGGAGCAGGGAGCGGGCCGCCTGGATCGCAATGCCCAGGAACCGTGCACGCTCGGGTTCGGGTTGGGGTCGCTCCAGGAGCTGGAGGAAGCCCAGGATGGCGTTCAAAGGGGTGCGCAGTTCGTGGCTGGTGTTGGCGATGAAGGCGGACTTGAAGCCGCTGGCGGCTTCCGCCGCCTCCTTGGCCACCTTCAGGTCCGCGGTGCGCACCGCCACCAGGTCCTCCAGGTGCTCGTTGCGTTTCCGCAGGGCCCGCAGGCGCCAGCGAAGTAGTGCCAGGAAGGTCAGGCCCAGCAGAAGGGCATAGGTTCCTCGGGCCCACCAGGTCTCCCACCAGGCGGGCAGGACCCGGAAATCCAGCCCCACCGAGGGACTCCATTCGCCGTCATCGAAGCGTGCCCGGACCTCGAAGCGGTAGGCTCCTTGGGGCAGGGCGGGGAAGCGTTCCTCCCGGGTGAGGGCTGCGCGCCAGGTCTGCTCCAGGGGCAGGAGCCTCACCTGGTGCTCCACCCGGTCCTCGTTGTAGAAGCTCAGCCCCGAGAAGCGCACGTGGAAGACCCGGTCTCGGTGCGCCGTTCCTTGGGAGAGTCTGTGGTCCCCCAGCCTGGCCCATTGGATCACCACTTGAGGCACCGGCACGCTTCCGGGGTCCCGCGCGGCGTAGTACTGGCTCAGGCCCGAGCTGGTGCCCACCCAGACATCCCCGTTGGCATCCGCCCAGAAGGAGGAGGTGTCGCAGTCTTCGCCGATGAGGCCCTCCGCCTGGCCCACATGCTGCAGCCTCCCATCCTCATCCACGATGTCCACCCCATTGCCGGTGCCCAGCCAGACCCGGCCCCGGACATCCTCGCCGATGGAGAAGACCTTGTTCGAATGGAGTCCCCTGGAGGTGTCCAGGTGGCCCAGGACCTGAAAGGCCTCCCCCTCCAGGCGCAGGCGCGTGACCCCGAGGCCCTCGAGATAAGAGATCCAGATCTCACCATTGCGCCGGGCCAGCACACAGGTGACTTCGTCGTTCCGCAGGCCATCCGCCTGGGTGAAGCGACGCCATCGCCCCTGGACCCGCACCGCAACGCCCTTTTGGGCTCCCACCCAGATTCGCCCCTCCCGGTCCAGGTCCATGAGCACCAGACGCTCTCCGGGCGTGCCCTGGGGAAGGGGTTCCCGCACAAAGTGACCGAGGCCTTCCATGCGGTAGAGTCCCCCACCCCGGGCGGCGGCCCAGAGGGTGCCCTGGGGATCGAAGAGGAGGTGGCTGATCTGCCAGGGCTGGGAGGGATCGGTGACCCGCCAGC
>CAZPUI010000467.1:0-4622 GCA_964589695.1 uncultured Solibacteraceae bacterium
GGAGGCGGGGGCCTTCCATGTCCGGGAGGCCGCCCGGCTGCCCCGGGACCAGGCGGGGCGGGTCGTGCCGTGCCTGCAGTAGGCCGAACCATGCCCTTGGCCATTGTCGGTCCCACGGCTTCCGGAAAGTCCAGCCTTGGCGTGGAAGTGGCACGCCGCCTGGGCACCGTGGTGGTGAATGGGGATCCCTTCCAGGCCCTCCAGGGCCTTCCCATCGGGACGGGACAGCCGAGTCCGGAGGAGCAGGGCGGGGTTCCCCATGTGGGCTATGGCTGCCTGCCCCTCGCCACCCGGCCCAACCCGGTGGCGTTTGGCGACTGGGTGCGCGACCGTCTGGCCATCCATCCCGAGGCCGTGGTGGTGACGGGATCGGGGCTCTACCTGAAGGGCATCTGGGAACAATTGGACCGCCTGCCGGAGGTTCCTGCGGACCTTGTGGCGCGGGTGCGGGACTGGTTCCGAGTCCTGCCCGCCCCCGTGCTGCACCGCTATTTGGGGGTGGTGGATGCCCAGCGGGCCTCGGAACTCCACCCAAGGGATGGTGCTCGGATCCAGCGGGCCTTGGCCCTCCATCTGGCCACCGGGGAGAGGCCCTCCAGCCTCCTCTCCCGCCCCCGGATCGAGATCCCGAAAGGCTGGAGGTGCCTCCTGGTCCTGCCCACCCGGGAGCGGCAGCGTGCGCGGGTGGCCCAGCGGGTGCGGGCCATGGCCCAGGCGGGGTGGGCCCAGGAGGTCCAAGGGCTGGTGGCTGCGGGTCATGGGGACGATCTGAGGGCCCTGCGTCCCCTGGGCTACCTGGAGTGGATGGAAGGGGGAAGCTCCGAGGAGATCCTCCGGGCCATCACCCAGGCCACCCAGGCCTATGCCAAGCGCCAGGTGACCTTTTTCCAGCGCCAATGGCCCGAACTGCCCACCTGGGACCCCGATGCCGAGCCCCTGGAATCGGCCCTGGCGCGCCTCAGCGTTCCTTCAATATCTGCGCCTTGAGCCCCACGATCTGTTCCCGCACGACGGCGAGCAGGGTGTCCTTGGTGGGGTGGTCCTGGGGTTCCACGGGCTGGCCGAAGCGCACATCCACCCTGCCCGGTCGGATGCGCTTGGCCCCGGCGGGCAGGACCTGAAAGGTCCCCACGGTGGCCATGGGGACGATGACCACCCCGGCCTGCATGGCGAGCATGAAGCCGCCCTTCTTGAATTCCCCCAGTTCCCCCGTGCGGGTGCGCGTGCCTTCGGCGAAGATCGCCACGTTGCGGCCATTGCGGATCAGGGCGGCGGCCTCCTGGAGGCTCTTGCGGGAGCGCTCGCGGTTGCCCCGATCCAGGAAGATGGTGTTGCCCAGCCAGGCGGCCCAGCCCACCAGGGGCACCCAGAGGACCTCCTTCTTGCTGATGAAGGTGGCCTGGATGGGAATGGCATGGATGAGGAGGGGAGGGTCGAAATTGCTCTCGTGGTTGCTCATGAAGATGACGGGCTTTCGACCCGTCCGGATGGCCTCGGGAAGGTCCTCCCAGCCTCGGATATGCAGCTGGATTCCGCAGGCCCAGAAGGTGTGCCGGATGAAGCGGGAGGTCACCCACCGAAAGGCGCCGGGTCCCCCCAGGAAGGGTGCCAGCAGGATGATGAAGATGCAGGTGGCGCCCAGGGCCAGGATGGCCCAGAACCCCAGCAGGGTTGAAACGAACCCGTTTTCGCGAAGGCTGCTCACGGCATGGCTCCTGGCCTCCATTGAAGCCTGAAACACCCGTGGAAACCAACCCGGGTCAGCCCCCAGGCTGGCTAGCCTCCCAGGGCCCGGGTGAAGAGGACATGGTTCTCCAGGTAGATGTGGCGGTGGAGGCTGTCCTCCAGGGCGGCCAGGGCACCGTAGAGATCCCTCAGGGGGGCCGGGCCCTCCTTGGGGACGGTGTAGTCGGTGGTCAGGATGCGCAGGTTGTCCATGAGTTCACTGGCGGCCGCATGCTCCTCCATCATCAGCTCCAGGCGGGGGGGCAGCGGATCGCGGCCTGGAGCGCCCAGGAGGGTCGGGAAGAGCACCGTCTCCTCGTGGTGAAAATGGTCCCTCAAGTCTGCGCAGAGGCACTGGAAATGGCTTTGGAGCTGCTGCAGTTCGGGATGGGCATCGCCGTGAAAGTCCAGCGCCTCCTTGAGGATCCGTTCGATGCGGGCCAGCTCGAGCCGGGTGGGGGTGTGGTAGCAGGCCACCAGGTGCTTCACGAGCTCCGGCAGGGGGGCCGACTCCCAACGGGCCACATCCTCTGAGGCAGGGGAGGGGTTCGCTGAAGTTCGCGGATCGTCCATGGAGGCTCCCGGGTCTGGCCCCGAGTATAAGGGTCCTAGACAAAATAACCTGGCCAATTGCGCATGGCGCCGACCAAGCCAGACAAGGCGGGCGACCGAAGGGGGACCGGGTGTCCCTTGAGGGAGCCCAACGCCGTATGGCGCAGATAACGCTAGGGAAGGGGGTCGTGACCCCCATCCGTGAAGGGGCTGCACCTCAGCAGCCGCCAGGTGGTCAGGATGCCACCCCGGAGGGTCCCGTACTTGCGGATGGCACCGAGCCCATAGTGGCTGCAGGTGGGGGTGAACTTGCACTGCGTCGGAACGGCGGAACTGAGCACCACCTGGTAGCTACGGATGAGTCCCCGCAGCACCCAGGCGGAGGGTTGGAGGAATACCGGAAGGCAGGCCTCCACCAATAGGAAGCTCCCCATGGCCAGGAAAGGGTTGGTGAGGACCCAGAGGAGCACCTTGCTACGCCTCGCCACGTTCGGCCTTCAACCTTCGGGCCTCGTCCAGGAAGGCCTCCACGATCTCGTGTTCCTTCACCTTCCGGATGAGGACGCCTTTGCGGTAGATGAGTCCTTCGCCATTGCCTCCGGCCACCCCCAGGTCGGCCTCCCGGGCCTCCCCGGGGCCATTCACTGCACACCCCATGACGGCGTACGTGATGTGCTCGTGGTTGATCTCCTTGAGGCCCGCCTCGATCTGACGGGCCAGGCCATGGAGGTCCACCTGGAGTCGCCCGCAGCCGGGGCAGCTCACCACCCGGAAGCCCCCCGCTCGGAGGTTCATGGATCGAAGGATCTCGTGGCCCACCCGAACCTCCTCCGTGCCCTCGCCCGTGAGGGAGACCCGGATGGTGTCCCCGATGCCCTCCGCCAGCAGGATGCCCAGGCCCAGGCTGGACCGGATGGTGCCGCCGAAGGCCGTGCCGGCCTCCGTGATGCCCAGGTGCAGGGGATAGTCCACCTGGCGGGCCAGCAGGCGGTAGGCCTGGACGGTCTTGACCACGTCACTGGCCTTCAGGCTCACCTTGGTGTGGGTGAAGCCTTCCCGTTCCAGCAGGTCAAGATGGCGCAGGGCGCTCTCCACCATCGCTTCGGGGGTGGGGTGCCCGTACTTTTCCAGAAGGTCCTTTTCGAGGCTCCCGGCATTGACCCCGATGCGGATGGGAATGCCCTTGGCGGCGGCCTTTTCCACCACGGCCTTGACCCGATCCTGGTGTCCGATGTTGCCGGGATTGATGCGCAGGCAGGCGGCGCCCCCATCGGCGGCGGCCAGGGCCAGGCGGTAGTCGAAATGGATGTCCGCCACCACGGGAATGGGGCTGCGGGCGCAGATCTCCGGGAAGGCCTCGGCGGCCCGCTTGGTGGGGACCGAGACCCGGACGATCTCGCAGCCCGCGGCGGCGTAGTCATAGATCTGGGCCACCGTGGCCTCGGCGTCCCGGGTGTCGGTCTTGGTCATGGACTGCACCGGGATGGGTGCCCCACCCCCCACCGGCACCCGGCCCACCATGACCTGGCGGGTTGCCCGGCGGGGGGAGAGGGTGGGCAGGTCAGACGCGATGGCTGGGGTTTGCCCGGCCGTCACGTTCAAATCGGACTCTGGGTGCATGGAGGCCTCCGGGTGGCAGTGTACTTGGGATGCCGGTGGGTCCCCAGCTGCATTGGGGCTGCACGGTGGCGGGGCCCATCCCCAGGGGGTACTCTGGTCCTTCCGTCCCGTGCGGACGCCAGGTGGTGCCATGTTCGAATCCCTTACCGAAAAACTCAGCAAGGCCATGAAATCCCTTCGGGGCGAGGCGCGCCTCACGGAGCGGAACATCGAGGATGTGCTGCGGGAAGTGCGCATGGCCCTCCTGGAGGCCGATGTCCATGTGGCCGTGGCCCGCACCTTCCTGTCGAGGGTGAAGGAGAAGGCCCTGTCCGCGGGTCCCGATGGTCGTGGGGTGGAGGTGCTCAAGGGGCTCAACCCCGCCCAGCAGTTCATCGATATCGTCTACCAGGAGCTGACGGAGATCATGGGGGGGGTGGCGGATGAGCATCCCCTGACCTTCGCGTCCAAGCCACCCACGGTGGTGATGATGGTGGGGCTCCAGGGGGCGGGCAAGACCACCACCTGCGGCAAACTGGGCAAGTTCCTCAAGAAACTGGGGCGAAGTCCCATGCTGGTGCCCGCGGACGTGTACCGGCCGGCGGCCATCGAGCAGCTCCATGTGGTGGCCAAGGAGGCGGGGCTCCCCTCCTTCCGCACGGAGGAACGGGATCCCGTGGCCATCTGCAAGGCCGCCGTGGCCGAGGCCCAGCTCAAGGGCTGGGATGTGGTGGTGCTGGACACCG
>CAZPUI010000468.1:0-4620 GCA_964589695.1 uncultured Solibacteraceae bacterium
CCTTCAACGGGGCCGACCTGGACATGGAGGCCCACCGCGTCATCAGCAATGCCAGCTGCACTGCCCACGCCACAGCCCCCATGCTGGAGGTGCTGCAAAGGGCCTTCGGACTTGAAGCGGCAGGGATGACCACGGTCCACGTAGCCACCAACGACCAGCGCCTGGTGGACGCGGCCCATCCGGATCTCCGCCGCGCCCGAGCCGCCTTCGTGGGCATCCACCCCACGGCCTCCAGCGCCTTCAAGGCCCTGGCCCAGGCCCTCCCCTGGCTGCCCCGAGGCTTCGAAGGATGGGCCCTGCGGGCGCCCATGCTCAGTGTGAACCTGGTGGACCTCACCGTCCTCCTGCCCCGGGACACCTCGGTGGAGGAGGTCAAGGCGGCCTTTCTTGACGCCGCCGAGGGAAGGCTCCAGGGCATCGTTGGGGTGGCCTGTGCCCCCCTGGTGAGCCGAGACTTCACGGGACGCACGGAGAGCGTGGTGATGGACCTGGACCTCACCCAGGTGGTGGGAGGTCGATTGGTGCGGGTCTGCGGGTGGCATGACAACGAAGTGGCCTACGCCGAACGCCTCTGCGAACTGGTCCTGCACATGGTGGCGAGGCTTGAGTCGCCGGAAGGGAGCCGTTCACCGGCTCCCCACAAGGGCATCTGAGACACGGAGGGATCGTGGTTCAGGACGCCGTATGCATCGCGGCACTGCCCCCGAAGGAGCTGAAGACCAAGGACTTGGGGCATCCGCATGTCCCATTCCGGGACGGGGCCCGCAGGCCCGGTGGTTCCAGGTCGAGGGCCTCTTAACGCCCCAGGGCGGCGAGGCTCCAGTCCATGAGCGCGGCCCTCAAGGCTGGATCCCTGAGGAGGGGATTGGGCTCCCGGGATTGTCCCCCCACCACCCAGGCACCCACGGGGGCCTCGGGGTTCAGGGCGAGGTCCAGGATCCGCTGGACCGCTTCACGGGGATCGGGATTGCCATCCCCACCCCAACCGGCGATCTGCAGCTTGGTCAGGATGGATCCGGGATGAAGGGCCTGGATCCTGCACCCCTGGGCCTCCAAACCCGGGGCCAGGTCCAGGGTGGCGGACACCTGGGCGAGCTTGGCCAGTGCATAGGCCCCGTAGCCTGTGAAGTCGCGCTGCCAGTCCAGGTTGTCCAGGTGCACCGTCCGCACCTTCTCGTGGCTGGTGCTGGCCACCTGGAGCACCCGACTGCCCGCCTTCAGGCGCGGCTTCAAGGTGAGCAGGAGCTCCAGGTGGGCCAGGTGGTTCACCTGAAGGGTCGTCTCCATCCCATCCTCCGTCATGACCCGCTCGGTCATGAAGACCCCCGCGTTGGCGATGAACAGGTCCGGCACCATGCCTTCCAGCAAGTGGTGGCCCAGGGCCCGAACCTCCTGCAACCGGCTGAAATCCCCCCAACAGGACTCCAGGAGGTGCTCCGCGCCCTCCCGTCCCAGCCTCTCACGGGCCGCTTCAGCCTTGGCCTGGGTGCGCCCGTGGACGCACACCCGAATGCCGCGGGCCACCAGGGCCCTGGCCACGGCGAATCCGATGCCCTCCGTGCTCCCGGTTACGAGCGCCAAGCGGTCCACACGCACCTCCTTCCACCATTCTGGACCCAATGGGTCCCGGCCAAAGCGGCCCCAGGCGCAGGGCGTCGGCGAACCCCACGAGGTATGCAACCACGGCCCTGTCCCAGGACTCGGGAGGGCCCCAGGATGTCCATCCCCGATCACAACCCCTCCGTGGGCGCGGGAGGTCCATGTGCAGGCCGTGGCGAGAGACTCCCCTCGATGCGCGCCTCGGGTTAGACTGGGAACGGCCCTTTAGCTCAGTGGTCAGAGCTGGCGGCTCATAACCGCTTGGTCGTGGGTTCGACCCCCACAGGGGCCACCAACTGGTGTCCAGCCGCACACCCCTTGGGTTGCGGCCCTGGGCTCCGCCCGGCGATAATTCCGGCACTCACTCTGGAGAAACCCGTGCGCGCATTCCTTCTCGCCCTAGTCACAGGTCTGACCCTCCTGGGCGCCAACCCCAAGCCCAAGGTCAAACTCACCACGTCCATGGGGGCCATCGTGCTCCAGCTTGAACCCGAGGTGGCCCCCAAGACCGTGGACAACTTCCTGAAATACGTCAAAGACGGTTTCTACAACGGCACCATCTTCCACCGGGTCATGCCCACCTTTATGATCCAGGGCGGGGGCTACACCAAGGACCTGGTGAAGAAGCCCCAGCGTCCCCCCATTCCCAACGAAGCCGACAGTTCCAAGGCCAAGGGGCTGCTGAACAAGCGGGGCACCATTGCCCTCGCCCTGCCCGTGGGCAATCCCTTTGGAGGCGCCTCGGAGTTCTTCATCAACGTCAAGGACAACGCCAACCTGGACTTCAAGGCGAAGACCATGACCGAATACGGATACTGCGCCTTCGGCAAAGTCATCCAGGGCATGGAAGTGGTGGACAAGATCAAGGCCGTGAAGGTCAAGAAGCAGGGCGTGCACGAAACCGCGCCCATCAATCCCATCCTGATCGAAAAGGCCGAGGTGGTCAGCTGAGCCATCGCGTGTAAACGACTTGGCAATCCCACCCCAGGCCCACCCTGCGGTGGGCCTTTTCAAGGACCACCCGGTCCTCCTTCGGGTGCACCCTGGTCTGGCTTGGACGGCGCCCTGCGCCATCGGCCAGGTTCTTTGGGCCAGGTGAAGCTGACCCAGTTGCCTTTCAAGCCAATTGCGGACGATTTGGCATAAACCTACTTGATCCACCGGGTTCCATTGGGGACCTCCAGGCTGAAGGTACCCTTGGGAAAACTCGGACAGACCTTGGGTTGGGTGAGGGTCAGGGTCTGCTTGGCCTTGGACCGATCCACCCACATGACTTTCCAGACCAGGCCACCCTTGCCCTTCAGTTCCAGCTTGGGAAATTTCTTATCCTTGGGCACCAGCACCACCGAGTCCTCCTGAACCTCCACGAGGTAGCTGGCCTCCAACCCCTCGGGGTTCAGCAGCAGGTTCAGAAGGGGGGCCTCCTTGAGGGTGGCAGCCAGGTCCAATCGCTGGGCCGACCGCGCCCGGGGATCATACTGCACCAGGGCTTTTCCATCGGCCACCAGGAGCAACCCACCTTCGTAGGAGACCTTCAGGAAGCCCCCCTTGGCCACAAGGATTCGGCCTGTCTTCCGCACGGCCTTGAAAACCGCACTTTCGCCTTCCTGCACGAAGGACGACTCCAGACCCGGCATCGTCCTGAGCGCCTTGAACCAGGCGGGCGGCTCCGCACCCAGGGCAAAACAGCCTAGGGCCACGGGAAGCAGCATCCGCCTCAGAACCTGGGCCATGGACACCTACGAGGACTTGATGTCGAGGTTGAGCTTCAGGCTGCCCCCGGGTCCCGGAGAGGCCTTGGTGAGCTGGCATTCTCCCACCACCTTGCCCTCGGACCTGACCACCACGAAAATTTCCAATTCCTTGCCCTGGAAGTCCGAAGGCAGTTGGATCCGAAGTGCAGGGGGTGCGGCCATCCCAGGCATGGAGGGGGTCAGGGGCCGGGGCGCCAAGGGGCTGGCAGGGGCTCCAGGCAGCTTGGGTTTCGGCAGGGCCAGGGCGGGCGTTGGCAACCCAGGTTTTTTCAGCAGTCCCGGGGGTGCGAGGGGTGCCGCAGGGGACTTGGCGGGAACAGGCCTCATGGGCGCAAGCGCGGGCGAGGGCCTGGGAGGGGTTGGAACCACCGCCGCCGCTGGGGGCTCGGGGGTCGCAGGAGGAGGGATCTCTGCAGTCTGCGAGGGCGTGGGTGTCGCTACGGTCGATGGCGCCGGAGAAGGCGTCGGGAGCGGCTTGGGCGCAGGGGCTGGCGCTGGCGCTGGCGCTGGCGCAGGGGTCGCCACGGGTGCTGAAGGTGTGGAGACCGGCGGTGGAGGAGGTTGGACCCCCACACCCGGATGGGTGGGACGGGTGTCCCCCGTGGCCGTCACCTCATCCCAGTTCCGTGAAGGCAGGTCCAGGAAACTGAGGGCCTCGGCGGCGCTCTGGGTAGGAAGCCGACGGGGCTCCTCGGGGAGCTTCACCGTGACCTGGGAGGGCGGGGCCTCGCGCGGCGCCGGGGCGGGTGGGACCACCGGCTCCGACGGTGCGGGTGGCACCATGGGCGCGGGTGGCACCACGGGCGCGGTTGGGGGTGGAGGAACGGGCTCCGGCGGGGGTGGGGGCGGTTCAACGGGCGCCTTGACCTCGGATTTGGCCTCGGAGACATCCCCCAGATGGTGGGATTTGATATGGGACAGGGCCAGCTTGGTGACGCCCCGGAGGGTTTCGAAAACCCCAATCCCCTCCTGGGCCACACTCTGGTGGCTGGGGAAACGTCGGGGGTTGAGCTCTGCCTCCAGTTGTTCCAGGGGCACGATGTTCTTGAGGTCGCGCTTGTTCCACTGGAAAACCATGGGAATGGATCGCAGATCCATCCCAAGTTCCTTGAGGTTGTCCTCAAGGTTCTGAAGGCTTTCCTTATTGGCGTCGAGCATGGGGACCTGACTGTCCACCACGAACACGATGCCATCCACGCCCTTGAGCACCAGCTTACGGGTGGAGTTGTAGAAGACCTGTCCAGGTACGGTGTACAGCTGCAGTTTG
>CAZPUI010000469.1:0-4618 GCA_964589695.1 uncultured Solibacteraceae bacterium
ATAGTCCACCCCGGGTTACGGCTCCCCGGTGTCCTGGAAGGACCGCTATTCCACCTAGGGCGATTCCGTGGACTGTTCGGACACTATGCTCGGCTCCTACGGCATGGTGGGCGAGCTCTTCCAGTCCGAAACCGAGACCTACCGTCCGCCCCCTCCCCGCAAGCCCGCCCCAGGGACGCCCAACTCCGCGCAGGTGGGCTCCAACCCCCTGGAGGAGGACAGCCGGGACCAGGAGCGCCTGAAATTCAACGACCATGTGGTGCAAGGGGATCTCTTCGTGCCCTGGAAGCCCTACAAGCACCCCCAGTTCGGGGACATTGAGATCGGCGGCTGGGTGAAGATGAGCAACCGCCTGCCCCACCCCTTCATGCTGCAGGATCTGGTGCACCGCAATGTCTCCGCGGTCCTCTTCTCCGCCTCCCAGACGCCGGAGGTGCGCCTGGAGCTGGTGAAGCAGGAGGTCATGGGTCCCAACCTCCACAGGGTTCGACTGCGCCTGGCCAACGCCCATGCCATTCCTTCCATGACCTTCAACGCGGTGGTGCGGCGCATCCATCCCATGGACCAGCTCCGCCTGGAGGGCAAGGGTCTGAAGGTCATCACGGGGGGGCCGGTCATGGGCAGCCCCGTGGAGCAGGTGGTGCCCAAGGCCCACAAGCCCGAACTCCAGTTCCTCCAAGTGCCGGGCTACGGGAAGGTGGAGTACGAATTCCTGGTGGAAGGTACCGGTGACTTGAAGGTCCACTACCAGGGGCAGAAGGCTGGGGGGCGGGACCTGAAGATCCGCCTGGAGCGCCCATGACCGACCAGGCCAAGGCCATTCCCTTCATCCTGGTGGGGGTGTTCCTCAACGCCGTGGCCCAGATCCCCCTCAAGAAGGGGATCGGAGCCGCGGGGGGGCTCAGCCTGGACCAGGGTGTGCTGCCCCTCCTGAAGCTCTTCCTCCAGCCCTGGATCCTCACGGGACTGGCCTGCTACGCCGTGAGTGTGGTGGTGTGGCTGGTGGCCCTCAGCAAGGTGGACGTGGCCTTCGCCTACCCCTTTCTGGCCCTGGGATTCCTGGCCAATGCCCTGCTCTCCCGCTGGCTGCTGGGGGAGAGCATCCCCGCCCTGCGGTGGGCGGCCCTGGCCCTCATCATTGCGGGTGTGACCCTCCAGGCCTTCACGGGGGCACCCAAGCCCCCCACGGCTTCGCCCCCCGCAACTTGAGTCAGGTTCAGACACGGTCGATGAGGGACCCCATGGATCACCCTGCCTCCAGCACCCTGCCCCTCGGTTGGCCCCTTCCGGGTCAGCAGCCCTCGGACTTCCGACTGCTGGTGGTGGACGACCAGGACATCGTGCGCCTGGCCCTGGGCCGCATCCTGAAGCGTTCGGGCTACCAGGTGCGGGAGGCGGGGAGCGCCTTCGCGGCCCTGGAGGTGCTCCAGCAGCATCCCGTGGACCTGGTGCTCAGCGATGTGATCATGCCCGGCATGAACGGCCTGGAGCTGGTGAAGGCCCTCCGGCCCCGCATCCCGGACACCTCCGTGCTCATGGTCAGTGGCATGGACGACCTGGACATGGCCATGGACTGCCTGAACATGGGCGCCTTCAGCTATGTCATGAAACCCATACACACCAACGCCATCCTGGTGGCCGTGGCCGGGGCCCTGCGTCGCCGGATGCTGGAACTGGAATACAGGGACCGGGAGGCCATCCTGGCCCAAAAGGTCCGGGAACAGACCCTGGAGATCCGGGCGGGCCGGGAAGAGATCTCCATGCGGCTGATCTCCGCCAGCGAGCATCGGGACAGCGAGACCGGGGCCCATGTGCGTCGCATCGGGCTCTATGCGGCGGAAATGGGGCGCCTCCTGGGCTGGGACGAGGACCGGGTGGAGGTCATCCAGAGTGCCGCGCCCATGCACGATATCGGCAAGATCGGTGTCCCCGATCGCATCCTTCAGAAGGGCGGCCCCCTGACGGAGGAGGAATACATCGTGATGAAGACGCACACCACCATGGGCGCCGCCATCCTGAAGGACTCCACGGTGCCCTTCATCAAGATGGGTGCGCGCATCGCCGCCTGTCACCACGAGCGCTGGAACGGTCAGGGCTACCCCGCGGGCCTCGAGGGAACCAAGATCCCTCTGGAAGCCCGCATCACCAGCGTCATCGACATCTACGACGCCCTGCTGTCCCGACGGGTTTACAAGGAGCCCTGGGAGCGTTCCAGGGTGGTGGAGTTTATCCAGAACAAATCCGGTGAGATCTTCGACCCAACCCTGGCCTCCCTCTTCCTGGACAACCTTCCCCGCTTCGAAGCCATCCGGGAATCGCACCCGGATGAGTTTGCGAACACGGAATTTTTTTGACCACCTTGGGCCTCTTTGCCCCTCTGCCCAATCCGCTGCGATCTCTGTGCCTCCTTCTCTATCCACGGAATGCGCGCGTCCATGGAAGCCAACACAGACCACCCCCTGCAAATGTGACTGCGATCCAAGGCCCTGCCTAAGGGCGATTGGTAGAATGTCGCCAACCCTGGGCAGGCCCCCCTAGGGTGCGCCACGCGACCCGATGCACCGATCCCGGGTCTCTGGGTTCCCTTCCCGTCCGTCCCTCGTTCCGGAGTCCCCATGTTCGATATCGAAGCCTCCTTCGACCGGCAGCTTGCCCTCGCCAGGAATCGGCCCACGGTGGTCTTCCCCGAATCCCTGGACCCCCGGGTCCTGGAGGCGGCCTTCCACCTCATGCGCTTCGTGCGGCCGGTATTCCTCGCCACGGTGGAAGAGGTCCGGACCGTGATCCAGGGGGAGTTGAGCCACCTGGACCCCAACCGCATCGAGTTCGCCATGGCGGAGAGCACCTTCCTGGCCCCCGGCAGCCGCCCCGACCTTCTCGAGGAATTCGCAGCCCAGTACCAGGCCCAGACCGGTCTCACCCCTGAGGCCGCCCGCGAGGCCGTGCAGACCCCCTCCATCTTCGGGATCTGCGCCGTGGCCGCAGGCTACGCCGACACCATCGTGGGGGGCGCCTGCACGGACACCAAGGACTACTTCCGCCCCATGGTGCGCATGCTCACGGGGGATGAATTCGCCTGCGAAGCCGGGATTTTCGTTCTCCCCGACGAACACCCCTCGGGGGTTTACCCCGGCAACATCGTGGTCTTCGGCGATGTGGGCGTGAATGGCGTCATGACCCCCGAGGCCCTGGCCCAGGTGGCGGTGGGCACCTGCGCCGTGGCCCGGGACCTCATCCCCGAAGAGGTGCTCCCGGAAATCAAGGCCGCCATCGTGAGCTACTCCAACAAGGGCTCCGACGAGGGTCCCAGTGCCGAGCTGGTGCGCCGGGCCACCGAACTGGTGCCGGGGGTTCTGGCGGATCGCGTGGCCAAGGGTGAGCGCTACGGAACCATCCGCATCGATGGCGAGGTCAAGGTGAGCGTGGCCCTCAGCGAGCGCTCGGCCTCCTACTACCAGCGCGGCCAGTACACCGAATGGCCCGGCCCCGCCAATGTCATCATCTGCCCCAACCTGGACATGGGCAGCCTGCTGTACCACCTCTACAGCACCCGGTACGCCAAGGCCCGGAAGTTCGCCGCCATCTTCGGCCTGCGGTTCCGGGGTGCCTCCGTGCCCATGGACTGCACCGCCGAGGACGTGCGCCTCGCCGTGAAGGCCAACCTGGTGCGCCTCCACCGCTACGGACACTGGGTGGAGACCCCCAAGGATGCCTTCTTCCGCCGCTACCGCGTGCTGGCCATCAACCCCGGCTCCACCTCCACCAAGATCGCCCTCTACGAGGGGGAACTGGAGCGCTTCACCCAGGAGATTCAGCACACGGCGGAAGAACTGGCCCCCTTTGCCGGGCAGCCCATCACCTCCCAGTTCGCCCTGCGCAAGGAGGCCATCCTGGCCTTCCTGGACGCCCATGGCATTCACGTGAACGACCTGGACGCCGTATCCGGCCGGGGAGGCCTCCTGAAGCCCATGGCCCACGGCACCTATGCAGTGAACGAGGCCATGATGGAGGACCTGAGGGTCGGCGTGCAGGGTGAGCATGCCTCCAACCTGGGGGGCCTCATCGCCCGGGCGCTGGTGGGGGATTCCGGACGCCCCGCCCTCATCGTCGCCCCCGTGGTGGTGGACGATGTGTGGTTCCGCTATGCCGCCGAAGCCCGGTGGATCGTCCACGGCTTCAGCATGTCCGTATCCCCTGGGGAATTCGTGTTCATCCACGGCCCCAGCGGCGCCGGCAAGAGCACCCTGCTGAAGGTGTTGGCGGGGTTCTATGCCCCGGATTCCGGAAAGATCAGCCTGGGGGGCACCGATGCCCGGGGGGCCGCGGGCTTCATGCTGTACCTGCCCCAGTTCACTCGGCTCCTCAGCGGCACGGTGGAGGACAACCTGGCGTTCTTCTCCGGGGGCGCCCCCCTGGCCCGCATCCAGGCCGTGGCCCGGGAGACGGGGCTGGAAACCTGGATCCAGCGCCTCCCCGAGGGCTATCAGTCCGCGGTGGTCCCTGGGGGTGCCAACCTTTCCGGGGGCCAGCGCCAGCTGGTTCTCATGACCGCCGCCCTGGCTTCCTCCAAGAGCCTGCTGCTCCTGGACGAGAGCCTGTCCGCCATCGATTGGCTGGT
>CAZPUI010000470.1:0-2303 GCA_964589695.1 uncultured Solibacteraceae bacterium
TCTCCTTGTAGGTGGGCACCCGTTCCACCCAGCTGAGGGGCGTGATCATGCTGAAAAGCAAGTGGAGCTCCGCGTGCTCCTTCACCTGCCCCTGCACAAAAAGCGTGGAACGCTGGGGGTCCAGGCCCGCGGCCAGGAAGGTGGCTGCCACTTCGAAGGTGGCTGGAACGATCTCCTCCACCTTGTCGAACTTGGAGGTCAGGGCGTGCCAATCCACGATCATGTAGTAGGCGTCGAAGCTCTCCTGGAGCCGCACGAAATTCTCGATGGCCCCCACGAGGTTGCCGAGGTGGAGGGAACCGGAGGGCTGGACGCCGGAAAGCACACGCTGCATGGATCAGACTCCAAGGAGAAGACGGCCGAGGGGGAAGATGTAGAGAGACTCCGCCACCCAGAAAAGCGGGAAAAGAATGTAGTTCATCAGGCCCGCAAGGAAGAGCACCAGAATGACGATCCCCAGGGTGGGCTGGATGCGGTCGAAGGTGGGTAACCACCCCTGGGGCAGAAAACCCCGCATGATGCTGGCACCGTCCAGGGGACCGAAGGGGAGCAGGTTGAAGATGGCCAAACCGATGTTGATGGATACCAATCGACCCAGCAGGGTGAGCGCCACCACCTGCCCCACGGTGAACCTTTCGGACCGCAAGAAAGCCTCCACCGAGGCCCACATGGAAGCCTGGAAGATGTTCGAACGCTGGTCGGCACTCAGGTCGAAGCCCACGCGGATGTAGAGGGTCAGCGCCACCAGGAAGAGCAGCGACAGAACAAGGTTGGACGCCGGTCCCGCCCCAGCGACCATGGCCATCCCAACCCGCATCCTAAATTTCCGTGTGAGGTTGCGGACATCCACGGGCACGGGTTTGGCCCACCCCAGGACCCGCCATCCGGTGAACATGCCCAGGAGGGGCAGGATCACCGTCCCCAGGAGGTCGATGTGGGCGATGGGGTTCAGGGTGAGGCGTCCCATCCGGGCGGAGGTGTCATCCTCCAGCAGGTAGGCCACCCCCGAATGGCTGGCCTCGTGGACGCTGAGACTGAAAAGCATGGCCACATAGCCGATGATGATGGATCCAAGGGAAATGTTGTCGAACACGCAGGCTCCGTGAAGCCTCCATCCTAACCCGGGCCCAGGCCTTCAGGGCCCATTGGGCTTCGTGGGACGGTCCCACCCGTGGCGCCGGAACACGCCCCGCATGCGTGGCATGGAAAGCCCGGGGACCTCTTGGAAGGTGTAAGGGGCACACGGCTCGGCAGATCAGTGCCAACCGGTTGTCGAGGCAGGCAACCCAAGGGTTCCCAGCCTGCCCGCTTGCCCGGGGCGTGCGGCAAGGCCGCAGGCGTTCCAGCAGTTCAGGAAGCCGGGTTCCGCGAATACCTAAACTCGTTTCTCCGTGTCCCCCGTGCATTCTCAGCGTTCTCCGTGTTGAAAATTCGCTGATTTGCGACCGGAGGCCGCGCTGTGTTCTCCGTGTCTAAGGTTCTACCCGGTTCACAGGAAACCGCCCCATTTCCTCCGCCGCAATCCCTGAGGCTCCACCGGGCCCATCCTGGCACAAAGGTCGCCCTCATCCCTGCCCCTGTCGGGAGACCGTCGTGATCCGCCGTACCCTCTTGCTGTTCGCTCTGCCTCTGGTGACGGGCCTTTGGGCCCAGACCCAAACCCCTCCGCCCACCCCGGCCCAGCAGGAACTCCAGGCCCCCCTGGACCTGAATGACGGGAAACCGACGCCCAACCCGGCCCAGACCCCCGAGCCCTCGGGCTGGAGGGCCCTGGGAAGCCTGCTCCTGGTGGGGGGCGTCGTGGGGGGTGGACTGTACCTTTTGAAACGCTATGGCACCAAGCGCTTGCCTGGCACGGGAGGCACGCGTCTGAAGATCGAGGAGAGCCTGGCCCTGGGGGACCGTCGCTTCGTGTCCATCCTGCGGGCCGATGACGAGACCTTCCTCATCGCCCTGGCCCCCAGCGGGGTGACCCTCCTGTCCCGCCTCCATGGCAATGCCCCCGCCAGCTTCGAGGTCCCCCTGGACGCCACCCTCGACCGCCCCATGCCCATCAAGGAGCTGGAAAAGCTGATGCAGGAGGGCCGTCCATGAGCCACCTGCGGCGCATCCTCCCCCTGATCCTCATCCTGGGTGCCGGCCTGGCCCTCCAGGCCACCCCGGCCGCCCTTCCCAGCGTGAACATCAACCTGGGCAAGACCCCCACGGGCCCCGCCCTCAGTTCCACCCTCCAGGCCGTGCTCCTGCTCACGGTGCTGACCCTGGCCCCCACCATCCTCTTCACGGCCACCTGCTTCACCCGG
>CAZPUI010000470.1:2313-4610 GCA_964589695.1 uncultured Solibacteraceae bacterium
GGGGGAGCACTGTTGATCGCCATGGGCAGCTTCCGCAGGACTTCCTGGCCGCTGCTGCTGGTGGTGGCTGGAACGGCTGTGCATGCCACCCCCCCGTCGGGCCTGCCCAGGGTGTCCATCAATTTCGGCAAGGCCCCAGCCGGGCCGGCCCTCGTTTCGACCCTGCGGGCGGTGCTGCTGCTGACCGTGCTGACGCTGGCGCCGACGGTGCTCATGACCGCCACCTGCTTCACCCGCATGATCGTGGTGATGGGCTTCCTGCGGCAGGGCCTGGGCACCCAGCAGACCCCCAGCAACCAGGTCCTCATCAGCCTCTCCCTGGTGCTCACCTTCTTCGTCATGGCCCCCGTGGGCCGGGAGATCAACACCACCGTCCTGCAACCCTTGAACCGCAACGAATTGACGGTGGACCAGGCCTTGGAACGCACCGCTGCGCCCCTGAAGGTCTTCATGCTCAAACACACCCGGAAGCGGGACCTGGCCCTCTTCCTCAAGATCGCCAAGGCCCCCGCCCCCCAGACCAAGGCCGATGTCCCCTTGGAGGTGCTGGCCCCGGCCTTCCTCATCAGTGAGCTCAAGACCGTCTTCGAAATCGGCTTCATGATCTTCCTGCCCTTCCTCATCGTCGACATGGTGGTGGCCTCGGTGCTCCTCAGCATGGGCATGATGATGCTCCCCCCTGTGGTCATCTCCCTGCCCTTCAAGGTGCTGCTCTTTGTGATGGTCGACGGCTGGTACCTCATCATTGGATCGCTGGTGAGGGGGTACACGGGATGAGCTGGGTACTCACGTTCACGGGGTCAAAATGTGCTGCGCACATTTTGAATGGGGAAAGCGCTAGGTTGGATAGCTTCGGATGGGTTCCTCATCCCTTCAAAATGCGCGTGGCGCATTTTGATGATCAACGATGTGATTGGAAGTTCCAAGATAAGGATTATTTTAAAATAATTTTCCATTTTTATGTGATGATTGCTTCGCACATTTTGAATGAAAAAATCGCCAAGCTGGATAGTTTCGACTGGGTTCCTCACCCCTTCAAAATCCGCGGAGCGCATTTTGATGTAAAAAGATCTAATCCAAAGATATTTAACCAAGAAACATGCGATACAATAAATCGCGTTTACCTTTGTTTGCTGCGCCCATGTTGCATATTTCAAAGCCTCGATGGGATGAGTGCAGCCAAGTTCCTCACCCCCCCAAAATGCGCAAAGCGCATTTTGAAAACACAATCAAATCCCAAATTATTCCTTCCTCTCAAAATGCGCGCAGCGCATTTTGCCCCCTTCAAAATGCGCGCAGCGCATTTTGAGAAAGGAGGTTCACCATGGATGACCTCGTAATCCTCGACCTCGGTCGGCAGGCGCTGAAGACGGCCATGTGGGTGGCGGCACCGGCGCTCATCGTGAGCATGGTGGTGGGGCTGGCCATTTCGGTCTTTCAGGTGGTGACGAGCCTTCAGGACGCTACGGTGGCCTTCGTGCCCAAGGTGGTGGCGGTGATGGTGGTGGTGGTCATCAGCTTTCCTTGGATGATGCGCGTCATCGTGGCCTTCACGGTGAAGATGTTCACGGAGTTCAACGGGGTGGTGCGGGCGATTTCCTGATGCCGAGCTTCATGGACCCCGCGCTCTGGGCGGCCAACGAGGCCAAGATCCTCTTCTGGCTGCTGGTGGCGACCCGGATGACGGGGTTGATGGCGATGCTGCCGGCCCTGGGCCAGGGGCGCATGCCCTTGGCGGTGCGGACCCTGCTGGTGGTGCTGATGTCGGCCATCGTGGCACCGGTGTTGACCCGGCCCGCGGTGGTTCCTTCGGGGTTCTGGGTGTTGGCCCCCTGGTTGGCCTTCGAGTTCGCCACGGGCATGCTGCTGGGGTTGCTGGTGGCCTGGGTGGTGGAGGCGGTGAGCTTCGCGGGCCAGCTCATGGACACCCAGATGGGTTTCGCCTTCGCCCAGCTGGTGGACCCCTTCACGGCGCAGTCGGCCTCCGTGTCCGGCACGCTGCTGGTGCAGATGACCCTGCTCTTCATCCTGGCCTCGGGGCTGCACCAGACCATGATCATGGCCCTGGTGGAGAGCTACCGCATCGTGCCCGTGGGTCAGGGCCTGCCCCTCAAGGCTCCTGAGCTGGTGGCCGCCCTGGGGCAAATGCTGGTGCGCGGCTTCCAGCTCGCCTTCCCGGTGCTCATCACCCTCTTCTTCGTGGATGTCCTGGAGTGCATCGCGGCCACGCTCATGCCCCACCTCGAGCTCATCCCGCTGAGCTTTCCCATCCAGATCACGTTGCGCCCCCGCATCCC
>CAZPUI010000471.1:0-4558 GCA_964589695.1 uncultured Solibacteraceae bacterium
CAATCAGGCCGCACTTGGCCAGAGCCTCGGCCAGGCGACGGTTCCTGGGATTCTGCTGATCCAGGATGTTGTCCAGGGTAATGCCCGGGGGAAATCCACCGGGGCTAACCACCTCCATGTGGCGTGGGAACTGCCGTACGAACACGGAGCCCCCCAATCGGTAATCCCGGTGGGCTATGGCATTGAGCAGAGCCTCCCGCACCGGCACCTCGTCGAAGGTCGGAAGATCCAGGCGGAAGAGCCCTTCCTGGTAACTCTGGCGGTCATTGCGCAGGTTGATCCGGCTCCACAGAGCGTCGTGGATGAGGAAGAAACCCTCCCGAAAATCCTCCCGATCCGCCGCAGGGCCGGAAGCCTCCGAGGGACGATATTCGAAAACCACCTCAGCCTGGGCCAGGTGCCGCCCCAGAGCCGTTCGGGTGCCAAAGAGGATCAGGGCCGCAAAGGTGAGCTGGCCATCCAGGGAAAGCTCTGCATTGGCCAGGATCTCCTCGTCGCTCCATCCAAGGCGGCGTTCGTCTCGGGACTTCTTGGCCCAACGGAGCCGGAACTCCTGGATGGCCTCGGGCGCCAGATCCTTCGGGGTGGCACCGGGGCAGGGTTGTGCCGAGAAGTCCGGCCCGGTCTCCGCGAAGATGGCCTTCAACTCATCCGCCGTCATGGCCACCAGGTCATCCCCGGCGCGCTTCAAGTATCGGCCCTCGATCTGCCAGGCCGTGCCCGGAAGACGGGAGGGCACATGCACCACCAGCACCCGCCCTTCGGGGAGTTGCACTTCCTCGATGGGGATTCGCTGCCGAAGTCGATCGTACAGCCCTGCTTCCGTGCGTCCCGGTTCCGCGAAGGCCCCCGTTCCGCATACGTCCCGTGGACGGCGATCCGTCACGCCCAGGATGACCTTTCCGCCACCCTCGTTGGCCAGGGCGACGCAGTAATCCACCAGTTTTTCGAAGTGGTAGTTCTGGGTGGCCGATTTGAACTCGAAGCGGCTGCCTTCGGGGGCATTGAGCCACTGGCGAAGCTGGTCGGGGGATGTGGGAAGGACGTGCATCAGGGTTCCTCCCTGCGTGGTGTTTTTACACAACTGTCCAGCTTCCGATGCAGCATGGAGAGGAAGGTCAGGTAGTCTGCGGCGTCGTCTTCGCCCTGCCAAAGGATCTTCGGGCCATGGGCGATGGGGTTCCGGATGGCTCCGTGGGCTCCCTTCAGGAGCATGGCAAAGCCCTTGTGTTCGGATTGTTCTGTCTCTGTTCGAAGCGTATTAAAAGCAAGGAGAGGGCGTTCACTGGCGAACGCCTTATCCACCAGGGCAGCGCCGTCCAGGGAGAGGCCTGACATCTCCCGGATCCTCTGGAATAGCCCCTTCACGGCTTCGAAGACGGCGTGAAAGTAATTGTCCTGGAGCAGTTCGGCGCGGCAATAGCGGTTCACTTCGGCGTGAATGGGCCGCCCGTGCAGCTTGGAGCGCAGGACGCGGGCGCGCTCTTCGGCCTCCGGGATGGTCTTGGCCACCGCCACCGAGCGGAACTCTCCATCTGGGCCGAACTCCAAGCCCGCGAAGACGAGTACCGCATTGAGTTCCCGGCGATGGGCATCGAAGACATCATGCCTTCCTACGAAGCGGGAGGGGCTCAGGAAGGTACGGATAAAGTGCAGAATGTGGTTTGCACATCGATCCTGTGATTGTTTTGCCACGAAGAGGGCATAGACCCGCTTCCACTTGGTGGATTCGCCCGAATCATCTTTCCAGCCGCAGCTCGCGAGGCTGCGAGAGATGTCCGTGCCCGAGCCGCACTCGCCGAGGACCTTGGCCAGGCCTTCGAGGAGGGAGGTCGGGAAGCAGGTCACGGCGGCCATCTCAGAGTTCCCCCCGGAAGGCTCGGTATTGGAGGGAGACAAAGAGGGCATCGAGGAGGGCGAGGGAGCTCATGTCGGATTCTCTTAACCCATCCAAGGTGCAAACCCGAGAGACGAACTCCCGCTGAAGAGCAACCGGGGGGGCTGGAATTTTAAGGGCGGCTATTTCCTTGGTATTGATATTGAATTGCACGGCTGAGCGACGTGATGCCTTTAGGAAAATTTGGCGCCCTCCAGGTGTCCTCAGAAAACTTCTGATGAATTCTGGCTCTGCTTTATTCAAATCGAAGCGCAAGCGCATAAGGTGAGAGTCAAATGCCCATTTTTGACTACCCGGGTAGGCCACCACACACTTACCAAGGTGATCTTGTGAAGCAATAGCCCGTGCCATGAGAAGGTCTCCATCGCTCACGCTATGTCGCTTGATCATGCTGGCAGGCAATTGAACATTTTTTCTATCCGAAAGGTCTAATTTCCATTCTTGAATATTCGCAACACGGAGAGACAACCAATCGCCGCCATCCACGGCCGGTGGAATCATCGTTCCAAAGATCGGGGGAGTTTGAAATAGAGACGCCATAGTGACCTGGGGCCAATTCCTGGGATTTACCGACGGATCCCCAAACATCTCGATGAAGATGCTCTGGGCGAGGGTATCGAGCTTGGCGAGCGCGGCGCGACGCTTAGCGCGCAGGGCCTCAGCCTGATCCAGGATCGCCGCGATGCGGCGCTGCTCGGGGAGGGGTGGGAGTGGAACAGGTAGGTTACTCAAATTCGACTTGCTGATCGAAGCGAGGTTGGTGGTCTGCTTTCCGGTCTTGATGAAGTAATTCCGAGCCTGCTCGGTGTTCGCCCAGTACGACAGGTAGTACGGGTCCACGAGATTTGCCTTCGGCCTGGCGCGGAAGACATGGTTCTGGTGAATGCAAAGCGGGATCTGCCCTTCCCAGACCCAGCCTCGGCCAAGCTTATCTCGATCCCCGCCTTCATTGAGGAGCACATCTCCTTGTTCCAGTGCCAAATCGCAAATTTCGCTTTCCGTGGCCTTGATTTCAGAAACTTCGGACAGGTCGAGGTAGCGTTGCTGAACATTAGCTACTCGCAGATATGGCACTGTCCTAAGGGCAACGCCTGCTCGGTCCTTTCCCTTCGCGAGTCCGCCCTTAATCTCAGCCACATCACTCAGGAGGGCACTTCTCCAACCTTTGGGAACATTGCTCATCGAAACATTCCCCCAACTCGATCCCGTGCCACTTCCTTCATTCCTCCCCCCCGCTGCCTTCATCCAGTGCCTCGGCCCCCCGCGCCTCCAGCAGCTCCCGCCATTCATGCAGCTTCTGCCGCAGCAGCTCCCTGGGGATCATCCGGGTCTCGTATTCGGCCACGAGCGCGGGCGACAGGTGGCGCTGGAGGGCGTATTCCACCACGTCGTCATCCTTGCGGCGGCAGAGGAGGACGCCAATGCTGGGGTTTTCGTGCTTGCGCTTGCGGTCGCGGTCCAGGGCTTCCAGGTAGAAGGAGAGCTGGCCCAGATGCTCGGGCTCGAACTGGCCGGTCTTGAGCTCGAAGGCCACCAGGCATTGCAGATCGCGGTGGTAGAAGAGGAGATCCAGCTCGAAATCCCGCTGGCCCACCTGGAGGCGCACCTTCTCGCCCACGAAGGCGAAGCCGTCCCCCAGCTCCATGAGGAAGCGGCGCAGGTTCTGGACCATGGCCCGCTGTAGGTCGGCCTCGGCGTGGGGCTCGGGGAGATCCAGAAAGTCCAGCAGGTAGGGATCCTTGAAGACCCCGCCGGGGTTCTGGGGCAATTCTCTCAGCACTGCCGAGAGTTTCTGATCCGCCAGGGCGGTGCGCTCGAAACCACCGCGCCCGATCTGGGCTTCCAGCTCGCGGGAAGACCAGCGGATCTGGGCCGCCGCCGCCGCGTACCAGGCCCGCTCCTCGGAGGTCTTGCACTGGCCCATCAGGATGCAGTGGTGGGTCCAGGGCAAGACTCTCAGCACTGCCAAGAGTTTTGGGTCGTCCCGGTAGGTCTCGTGGAACTGCTTCATGCGCCATAGGTTCTGCGCCGAGAAGCCCTTCAGGTCCGGCGCCTGCCGAGCCAGCCACTGGGGCAGTTCCTTGACCACCCCCTTGCCCCATCCCGCCTCGACCACCTTTCGGGAAAGGAGGGCGCCCACGGCCCAGTAGGTCTCGATCATGGCGATGTTCACGGCCTGGAAGGCGCGGCTGCGGCCCTCCTGGATCAGGTGCAGGATCTCCTGGAAATCCTTGTGCTCCCGGACTTCGCTCATCCCAGCATCCCCTCCAATTCCGCCATCCCGCGCTGGATCTCCACCTCCAGCTTCTTGAGGTCGGCCAGGATCGCCTTCGGGCTCTCGTGCTCCACCACTTCGTGAACCACTTCCTTGTAGCGGTTCAGGCTGAGGTCCCAGCCCTGCTTGCGGATTTCCTGGAGGGGTACGCAGAAGCTCCGGGCAGTGCGTGGATTCTCCTGCTCGGTGGTGGCTCTAGCTGCCCAGCGGGCCAGCACCTCCGGTAGGTTGTTCTTGGCCTGCTCGGCTTCCGAAAGCCCCGTGGCCAGGGCACCCAGCTTCTCCTCTGGCAGTAGCGGATTGCGCTTATCGTCCAGGCTCCAGCCGTCAGCCTGCATGTCGTAGAACCAGACGTGATCCGTGCCGCCGGAGTTGGTCTTGGTGAA
>CAZPUI010000472.1:0-4547 GCA_964589695.1 uncultured Solibacteraceae bacterium
GCCGACGATTTGACCCTAGGGCGTGCCTTCGAAGGACGCCGTCAGATTCAGTGAGTCGCGCTGAAGCTCTGGTTCCGGCCCAGGGTCTTGGCCTTGTAGAGGGCCTGGTCTGCGTTGAGGACCAACCGATCGCTGCGGTCCTGGGGCAGGGGTTTGAGGGCGGCCACACCAAGGCTGATGGTGACGATGCCCAGGTCGGATTTCAGATGGGGTATGGCCAGGCTGGCCACCAAGTGCCGGGCCCTTTCGGCCACAGAGTGGGCACCTTCCAGGTCCGTGTCCGGCAGGATGATGGCGAACTCCTCGCCGCCAAAGCGCGCCGTGATGTCCGTGGGGCGGGCGGCGGCCATGGCGAGGCAGCGGGCCACGCTGCGAAGCACCTCATCCCCTGCCACATGGCCCTGGGAATCGTTGTAGGCCTTGAAATTGTCCACGTCAGCCAACACCAGGGCCAGCGTGTGGTTCACCCGGGTGGCTCGGCGCCATTCGGCCTGCAGGGCCTCATCGAAGCGGCGACGGTTGGCCACGCCCGTGAGGCCATCCACCAGGCTCAGGGTCTTGAGGGCGTCCCGGGAACGCTTGAGCTCCACGTGGTTGCGGACCCGGGCCCGCAGGACCGCATGGTTGATGGGCTTGGAGACGAAATCGATGGCCCCCATCTCCAGGGCCTTGGTCTCGTCATCGGGGTGGTCCAGGGAGGTGACGAAGAGGATGGGGATGTCCTGGGTGCGGGCACTGGACTTGAGGCGATGGCAGACCTCGAAGCCGCTCATGCCGGGCATGAGGACATCCAGGAGGATCAGGTCCACGGATTCGGACCCCGCCAGAGCGATGGCGTCCTCCCCGGAACGGGCGGCCAGCAGTTCATATTCCGAACCCAGGATGCCGGCCACGACCTCCAGGTCGAAGACCTCATCATCCACCAACAGCAGGGTCGGGCGTTCCATGGTGTCCCTCGCTACCCCTTTTACCACCAATACCCACCGGGCCCAAGGTAAGGGATGGCCGTGGCCTTGCCCTTCCGGTGGGTGGTCCAAGGCCAGCCGCCGTGTCCATGCCCTCCGCGAAGGCCTGCCTCGTCCCCGGGCCTGTGGGGATGATAAAGTGCCCCCATGTCCAACGAAGCCCTCTTCCACTTCATGCTCTGGTGCGCCGTGGCCTTCCTCAGCGGCAGCATTCCCTTCGGCCTGGTCCTGGTGAAACTCGCGGGCAAGGGGGATGTGCGGGCGCAAGGTTCAGGCAACATCGGTGCGACCAACGTCATGCGCGCCGGTGGCAAGGGGCTGGGCATCCTCACCCTTGTCCTCGATGCCGCCAAGGGCTATGTGCCCGTGCTTCTGGCGGCCCATTACGGGATCACCAAGGTGCCCCTGGCCTGGGTCACCCTGGCTGCCGTGGCTGGCCATGTCTTCACCCCCTGGCTCAAGTTCAAGGGGGGAAAGGGTGTGGCCACCGCCCTGGGGGCCTGCCTGGGTTACCACCCCCTGCTGGTGGTTCCCGCCTTCGCCACCTTCCTGGTGATGGTGGGCCTCTTCCGGTACGTCTCCCTGGGCTCCGTGGCCGCGGCCCTGGTGCTGGTCCCCACGGCCCTGGGGCTCTTTGGTCCCCGCTTCTCGGGCCTGGCCGCCCTGCCGGAGGCCACGGCCCGGTACATGATCCTGGCCTGGGTCCTCCTGGCCGGACTGGTGGTCCGCAAGCACGCTGGCAACCTTCAGCGGCTGATGGCGGGAACGGAGAGCAAGCTCTTCGGTTCCAAGCCCCAGGCCTGAGGCGCCATGACACCGGATCTGGCCATCTTTGGTGCCGGTGCCTGGGGCTCGGCCCTGGCCATGGCCTGGGCCCGCCAGGGCGCCCAGGTGGCCTTGTGGGGCCATCCCGCCGAGTTGGCGCAGGAGCTCCAGCGCACCCGACGGCACCCACGCCTTCCTGAGGCGCTTCTGCCTTCCACGGTGCAGGTTCACGCGGACCCCCTGCCCCTCTTCGAAGCCCCCCTCTGGATCAGCGCCCTGCCCGCCCAGGTGAGCCCGGAGGTCTGGGAGCACCGCTTGTTGCCGCAGGCCGGGCAGCACCGCCCCGAGCTTCTCATCCACGCCAGCAAGGGCATTCTGGCCGGCACCCACCGCTGCCTTTCCGAGGTGCTGGAGCCCCTCCTGGGGGTGCCCGTGGGGGTGCTCTCGGGGCCCACCTTCGCCGATGAGGTGGCTCGAAACCTGCCTGCGGCCGTGGTTCTGGCCCTGCCCACCGGGGTGGAAGAGTCCCGGGCTCAGGAACTTCAGGCCCAACTCTCCACCCCGAGGCTCCGCCTCTACCTCACCCAGGATGTCCTGGGGGTGGAGCTCTGTGGGGCCCTCAAGAACGTCCTGGCCATCGCCTCGGGGCTCGTGGAAAGCCTTGGGTTTGGCAACAACGCCAAGGCCGCCCTCTTCACCCGGGGGCTCGTGGAAATGGCCCGGCTGGTGGCATGCCTGGGCGGGCGTCCCGAGACGGTCCTGGGCCTGGCGGGGGCGGGCGACCTCTTCCTGACCAGCACCGGACAGAGCCGCAACCGGCGTTTTGGCATGCTGGTGGGTTCGGGCTGCACCCCCCAGGTGGCTGCGGCCCACATGGGCGAGCAGGTGGTGGAAGGCATGGCCACCACCCAGGCCGCTTTGGACCTCGCCCAGGATCTGGGCATCGATTTGCCCATCACCCGAGAGGTCCTCCTGCTGCTCCAGGGGGCCGACCCTGCGGAGGCCGTGGGTCGCCTCATGCAGCGCTCCTTGAAGGCGGAGTGAGGCATGCAGCGCACCCTTCCCCTCCACGCCAGTGCCGGGTTCACCTGGATCCTCCTGGTGGATCCTACGGCGGAGGAAGCCGAAGCCTTCGGCCAGCAGTACGGGGTCCACCCCGAAGCCGTGCGGGACTTTCTCCTCCATCCCCACCTGCCGAAGTTCGAGGCGATCGAGGACCAGGAGATCCTGCTGGTCAGGGCCTACGACGAGGTGGCCAAGCGGGGCGACACCTACCAGGCCCTCAGTCGACGCCTCCTGACCATCCTCGCACCGGGACTGGTGGTGACCGTGGTGCGCCGGGAGCAGCCCTTCCTGCAGGCCCTGATCCCTCATCTCCAGACCATGCCCCAACTCAGCCCCATTGGGTTGACGCTCCGTTTGGTGGGGGCCGCCCTCCTGACCTTTGCGGATCCCCTGAAAGAGTGTGAGGAACGGCTGGACACCCTCGAGACGACCCTGTTTGCCCGCAAGACCCCGCCCATGGCCCTCAAGCAGGTGTATGGCATCAAGCGGCGCTGCAGCGTCACCAAGCGCTTGCTCTGGCGCTCCCAGGCCATGCTTCGCCATCTGGGTCAGGCCCATCCCGAGGCCATGGGCCTGCTCAGCGACCTCAAGGAGGACACTGACCGGCTGCACGCCTGGGCGGAGGAGCTGCTGGAGAACGCCACCCAGCTGGCCAACCTGGAAGTGAACCTCGCCAGCCAGCGCACCAGCGAGGTGATGCGGGTCCTCACCGTCTTCTCCGCCTTCTTCCTGCCCCTCACCTTCATCGCCGGGGTCTACGGCATGAACTTCCACCGCATGCCGGGACTCAATCACCCCGCGGGTTTCGCCCTGTCCATCGCCTCCATGGTGGGCACCACCCTGGCCATCTGGGTCTGGTTCAAACGACGGGGCTGGCTGCGCTGAATCCGACTCCGGTCGTGAATTTATGTTCAACCCGGGGGTGCCGACCAATGGGCATCAAGACTCCCGAGTCGGAGGTGCGATGTACGTGAAAACCAACTCCCGAGCCATGGCCCACATCGGCCCCTCGCTCATCGGCTTCAACTGGATCGGCGGGCGTGAGCTGGAGGGGGACCTCCCCAGCTTCGAATCCAGGAGTTCGGCCGACAGCCGCGATATCATTGGCATCTTTCCCGAAGCGGGCCCGCGGGACGTGGAAAAGGCCGCCAAGGCCGCCGCCATCGCCTTCAAGACCTGGAAGACCGTTCCCGCGCCCCTCCGGGGTGAGACCCTTCAGCGTGTGGGTCAGGTGCTGCGGGATCAGCGGGATCGGCTGGCCCGCATCATCACGCGGGAGGTGGGCAAGACCCCCAAGGAGGCCCAGGGGGAGGTGCAGGAGGTCATCGACCTTTGCACCTACTTTGCCGGCGAGGGTCGCCGGCTCCAGGGCGAGACCATGCCCTCCGAACTGCAGGATCGGGTCCTGAGCACCCACCGCCGCCCCCTGGGGGTCGTGGGCATCCTGGCCTCCGCCAACTTCCCCCTCTCCTCCGCCGCCTGGAAGATCATCCCGGCCATCCTCTGCGGGAACACCGTGGTCTGGAAGCCCTCGGAGGACGCCTCGGGCATCGCCTACCTCTTCACCCGCTGCATGATGGATGCCGGCCTTCCCCCTGGGGTCGTCAATGTGCTCCACGGCAAGGGACGGGCCGGGGCGGGCAAGCCGGTCCCGGCGGGCATCGCCCAGGGCTTTTTCCAGGCATTGAGCTTCTTCGGGAGCACGCCCCTGGGGAGGCTCGTGCGGGAGGCCTGCGGCAGGAACCGTGGCCC
>CAZPUI010000473.1:0-755 GCA_964589695.1 uncultured Solibacteraceae bacterium
CTGGGAGGAGCTTGGCCACTTGCTGGCCATGGGCGACCGCGAGGGGGCGGAGCGCAAGGTCCATGGCCTTAAGGGCGTGGCGGGCAACCTTGGGGGCATGGCCCTCTTCACCGCCGCTGGTCGTCTGGAACGGCTTCTGAAGGATGGCCAGGACCCGACCGGGGAGGTCCTAAAGGGCTTCCATCAGCTGCTGGAGCAGGCCCTGGCTGCGGCCGAGGCTCTGTCGGCTCAGGGATCCGAGGAAGCGGAAGCCGCCCCCCTCACCTCCTGGCTGGACGCCGTTCAGGTCCATGCCGCCCTGCAGGACCTCACCACTCGCCTGACCCGCCGCGACCCCATGGCCGTTGGCCAACTCACAAAACTGCGGTCCAGCCTGCCCCTGGACCAATCCATGGGCCTCCTGGCGGTCGTGCGGTGCCTGGATACCTACGATTTCAAGGGGGCGCTGCGCACGCTGCTTGCTTGGCAGAAGGCTCAAGGCATGGCCTGAGTCTCGGTTCGGTTCACAGAGGTCTACCCTGGAATGGCCCCCGGCCACCTGGGGTGGAAGGGGGCGGTCGGCGGCCACCAATAAAACCAGATGGAGACGGAACTTTCTTTCGGAGGAGAAGGATTTCTGCCTGGTTAGCCACACCTTCACCCATCCTACGGGCAGGTCTGGCAGCTTCAGTCCATAGCACCGCCGAAGGACCGCTCATGGATTCCATGGTTCGGAGGTTCACCTTCTCGTGGCGTTCCAGCGCTCCGCCAGGCCC
>CAZPUI010000473.1:765-4541 GCA_964589695.1 uncultured Solibacteraceae bacterium
CCCCTTGGCGGTCTCCCGGAACTCCTCGGGCAGTCTGCGGCCCACCCGGCCCATGGTGTCGATGACCTCGTCGGGGCTGAAGGGGCTTGTCAGACCCGCCAGGGCCATCTCGGCACCCAGGACGGCATTGGTGGCCCCCAGGGCGTTGCGGCTGATGCAGGGGACTTCCACCAGGCCCTTCACGGGATCGCAGATGAGGCCCAGCAGGTTGGAAAGGGTCAGGGCCACGGCGTGGCCCACCTGCTTGGGGGTACCCCCCGCCAGCTCCACCAGGGCTCCGGCGGCCATGGCGGAGGCGGATCCGATTTCCGCCTGGCAGCCCCCTTCGGCGCCCGGGAGGGAGGCCTGGCGCTCGATGGCCAGGCCAATGCCCCCGGCGGGGAGGGGGGGGGCCCGGAGGGCCGTGTCCGGCAGGCCCAGCTCCCCCGCCACGGTGAAGAGGGCCGCGGGCAGCACGCCACAGGAACCGGCGGTGGGCGCAGCCACGATGCGGCCCATGCAGGCATTGACCTCGCCCACGGCCAGGGCGGAGGCCGCCAGGCGGGTGAAGGCGGGACCCAGGAGGGAGCCGCCCCAGGCGCCCAGGCGATGGGCGCCACCCTCCACCAATCCACTGCGGGACCGCTGGGGCCTGGACAGACCCCGCTCGAAGCTGTGGCGCATGAGGGCAAGCCGGGTGCCCGCCAACTCCAGGAGCCTCTGGGGGGGACAATCCCGGGCCTGGGCCTCCCGTTCCAGGAAGAGCGTCGACAGGGGCAGCTGACGGTCCAGGGCCTCGGCGATGGCCTGGTCCAGGGAGGCTTCGGGGGCGTGGGACATGATCAGGCACCTCCCTGGGCAGGCACGAACCTCACCTGCTCGAACTGTCCCAGGCAGCGCAGACCTTCCAGCACCGCAAGGGGTGGGACCTCGTCGCACTGCACTTCCATGAGGGCCTGGCCCCCCCGCTGGAGCCGACACACTTTGAGTTCGGCCAGGTTGATGCCGGCGTGGGCCAGGACCGAGGACACCACGGCCACCGCCCCGGGGCGGTCGAGGTAGACGAGCACCAGGGTGGGGTAGTCTCCGGAGAGGTCCACGGGAAATCCATCGATGCCCCAGACCCGGATGCGGCCGCCCCCCACGCTGCTGGCGCACACTTCCAGCTGCTCCTCCCCCCGGGCCAGGTGGAGCCGCACCGAATTGGGATGCACCTCTCCCAGGTCCACCTCCCGGAAGACGTAGGCCATGCCCCGGTCCTGGGCCAGGGCCTCGGCCTCGGGGATCCGCTCATCGTCCGGATCACAGCCCAGCAACCCCGCCAGAAGCGCCAGGGGCGTCCCGTGCCCCTCCCCTGTGGCGGCAAAGGATCCATGGAGCCCAATCTCCGCCGAGGCCGGATCCGCCCCCAGCAACCCCCGGGCAAAGCGCCCGATGCGCACGGCTCCCGCCGTATGGGAACTGCTGGGCCCGACCATGACCGGGCCGATGATGTCGAAGAGTCCCACGGATTGGCTCCTGATCCAGATCCCGGGCGGGGCCCGGGATCTGGAAGAGGGTAGGGTCTTGGTGGAAATTTGTGGGAATATTTGTCGAAATGGCGCAAATTTGGAAAATTTAAATTCAATCAATAGGCTTTGGATTGATTTCTTTGGAGCGTGGGGTGACATGGATGGGAACCCAGTCACGGTTCACTGGCGTGGTTCTTTCTCTGTTGTGTTGCCGAGAATGCCTTCCACAATGAGGAGTTTTCCGCTGATTATAAATTTGGAATACATCGCACGACTGGGCAGCACGCACGATGAGAAGGGGAAATGGGTCAGAGACCGCCGTCCAAAGTTCCCAACACTCGGAATGGCGGGAAGGTGGGTTAGCCTTCGACAGGACGGATCGTAGCGCCACCGGGGGATAGGACGTATCCCTAGCGCTTGGGGATCCTCACGCTCTTGAGGTGGTACCGAAGTTCGGGTGGTCAAAATGAGTTCATCCGTAGCGGGGTCCCATGACAGTGGCCATTTGCCCGAGAGTTGCTCTTGGGCTACCCAAGGACCGTCGTGGTGGGGAGCCAGGTAGATGTGCTGGGGAGTAGCAGCTACCCACTGTCCATGTGTCGAGGCCAGAAGGACGCTTGTTCCAGCGGGAAATTTGGTCAGCGTTTGGGGGGGCGCATGGGCGCTGAAGGTTTCGAAGGCCTGGCCTCCACCCTCGAACAAGGTTCTGACGAGCAGCCGCTGGTCGGGCAGAATCGCAAGGGTGTACCAGAAGGAGCGACCCTGGGTTTGCACCTTGACATCAGGTGCCCCAACGGTGGACATGATTCGATTATTGGCTCCCATCTTGAATGGACCCTCATCATCTTGAAGGTAGACCCAGCGACCGTCTGCAGAGATTCCGGCGGTCCGCGCATTCCGGGACAACTGTCGCGTGATGCCAGAGTCTCGGTCATGAAGGTAGGCGGACCGTGTTCCGTCTGCTTCGGGGGCTGTGAAGGCGAGGAATCTCCCTCCCGTCGACGTCCGGACCATCGAGGTCGAGAGGGGCAGAACCAAAGGTACCCATTTGCCCTGATGCTCCTGCAGGGCCTCCCATTGGCTATGGGATTCGTGGTACACGAGCACTTGTTTCCCATGGGTATCCATGAGGTTTAGGGGTCCCGGTGTACGGAGCAGATCCGTCACACCGCCCTTTGCATCGAGTCGACTGAGGACCGACTCTCCATAGCCTTCCATACGAGTGAACAAGAAGCCTCCTTCAGGGTGCCAAACGAGACCCCCTCCTGCAAAAACCTCTCGCGACCTCCAAAGCTCATGGCCATCCAAGTCCACCACCACGACCTGCGCCTTCGAGCCATTGTCGTGCGTGGCCTGGAGGAAGGCGATTCGATCCCCTTCGGCGTTGAATTTTGGACACCGGATCCATCGCGTGGAGTGGAAAAGGACCTTCCCCGGGCGCGTTTCCAGAATCCATCCCTGGTCGCCCTTCGCGTCCTGCAGCGAAGCGAGGGCGATGCGGTGGCTTTGGGGGTGGTGATCCACCTCGCCTGGGTTTGTGTGGAAGGGAATGGGTTGAATGCCATGCTGCAAACTGCCCCGAAGGATGTTGCCGCCAGAGAAGGAACCAGGGCCGGTGGGTATGCGAGAGGACGAGAAAAAGCATTCCCCTTCCCTCCCCATGGCCAGCAGCGTACCCTCCATGCCCGTGTATTCCGGTAGGGCCTGGCCTTCCCGCCAGATCATGAGCTGCAAAGGCCCATCGGGCGCCGCAGCACTGTAGACGATGCTCTTGCCATCAGGGGCGAAACGGGCGGTTTGGATGTGCATTGGCACCTGCGTGATGGTGCGGAACGTCGGGGGCGGGGGTGGGGAGGGCGCCATACCTCGGCCGAGCAGGAGGGCACCGAGCAGGGCGCCGGCACCCAGGGCCAGGCCAGCCAGGTGGATGCGGCGTGGTCGCCACCACCTGCGGGACTCCGTCGGGACCGTGGGACGCTCCACCGCCAGGTGGAAGGCCAGGTCCTGGGCCGTCTGGAAGCGATCCCTGGGCTCCTTCTCCAGGAGACGGGACAAGAGGAGCCTCAGGTCGGCCGGGAGGTCGAGGACCACCAGGGGATCCTGGCGCAGGATGGCATGGAGGATATCCACCGCCGAATCCCCCTGGAAGGCTCGTTCCCCCGTGAGCATTTCCAACAGCAGGATGCCGACGGCAAACAGGTCGGAGCGTGCATCCACGGGTTCTCCGAGGATCTGCTCCGGCGCCATGTAGCCCACGGTGCCCAGCAGCGCCCCGCTGAAGGTGCT
>CAZPUI010000474.1:0-4540 GCA_964589695.1 uncultured Solibacteraceae bacterium
CGAACAGATCCGAGCTCGCGGTGGCCTTGCCCGTGTCCAAGTACTCGGGCGCCATGTAGTTCACGGTCCCCATCCAGATCCCCTGCTGGGTGAGGTTGGAGGCATCCACGGTGGCCACACCGAAGTCCATGAGTTTGGCCTGCATTCGTTTGCCCCGGATGCCCACCTGCACATTGGCCGGTTTGATGTCCCGGTGGATCACGCCATGGTCATGGGCGAAGGCCAGACCCTCACAAACCTGGGCGATGAGCTCCAAGAGGCGTGCCTTGGGCAGGCTCTGCTTCTGGATCAGCACCTCCAGGTTCTCCCCCTCCACGTATTCCATGACCAGATAGTTGAAGTTGTCCGACTGCCCGAATTCGTAGACCGTCACGATATGGGGGTGATTCAGAACCCCGGTGACCCGCGCTTCGCGCTCGAACCGGGACCGGGCCTCCTCCCCAAAGGCAGAGCCCGCCATGATCGTCTTGATGGCCACCTCCCGTCCCAAGACGGTGTCCTGGGCGAGAAACACTTCCCCCATGGCCCCTTGGCCCAACTGGCGCAGAATCTGAAACTTCCCCAATCGGTCCTGCATCCGGCGTGCCTCCACCATGGGTCTGGCCATGTATCGGCCCGGGGCTCCCGAAGATTGAGGATCAGCGAGGCATGCGCTTGATGACCATGAGGGTCACGTCGTCCCGGAAGCCGTGCCCCGCCATGTGCTCGAAGGTGCGTACCAGGAGACCTTCGAAGAGTTCGTCTGCGGTGGCGTCCGGACGGGACTGAACCACCTTCACCAAGGGTTCTTCGCCCAGGTCCTGGCCTTCGCCGTTCTCGGCCTCCACGAGGCCATCCGTGAAGATGACCAGGGTGTCGCCAAGCCCCATGGTGGCCCTTCCCTCCCGAAACACGGCCCCGGGCAGGAGTCCCACCATGGGGCCCGTGGGCGAGAGCCGGAGGGCCTCCCCCGTGGGGGAAATGAGCAGGGGAGGGTTGTGCCCCCCGTTCACGTAGCGGAGATCGCCATTGGCGGGATTGAGACTGCCAATGAACAGGGTCGTGTAGCGGTTGCGGTCCCGAACTTCGTTCATGCGCGTGTTCAGGCGCTGGCAGAGCTCCCCCCGATCGGCCACACGCCGGTCCGCCATGGCACGGATGAAGGCAGAGAGCTGGGTCATCATGAGGGACGCGGGGAGCCCCTTCCCAGAGATATCCCCCACGGCGATGTGGATGCGCGCCCCATCCTCGTTGGAGGCCATCCAGATGTCGTAGAGATCCCCCCCCACGGCCTGGTAGGGAAGGTTGGCGGCGGAGCATTGCCAGCCCGGAGGCTCGGGCAACTGCTTGGGCAGAATGCGGCGCTGGATGTTCCGGGCCAGGTCCAGGTCCTTCTCCATGCGCAAAGCCATCAACCGGGCTTCCCGCAACTCCAGGGTGCTCATCTGGGAACTGGCGATATTAAGCAGGGTCTGAAGGAAGAGCTCGTCGTCGTCGCTCAGGTGCCCCGTCAAGGGTTCCGCCGCGTAGGCCACACCATGGCTGTGTTCCTGGTCCCGGAGTTCCACCGCATGCACCAGCCCCTTGGCCTCGATGAGGGCCGCGAGGTCCTGCCCGGACGCGATGGAGGGCAAGGGTCCCACACCCCGGGAGGCCAGCACCTGCCCCGTCGCACTCACCACCAGCAGCCGCTGGATCATGAACTCGCCGGCCACGGTATTCGCCATGAGATGGATCAGTTCCTCCTTGGTCTCCACCCCACCGAGGGTCCGGGTCAATTCGAAGAGGGTGTTGAGTCGACTCAGCTGGAGGGCCAGCGCTCGGTTCTGGTCACTGCGGACGGCTTCCAGCCGACGCCAGGCCAGGAGGGGGGCCGAGATGGAGAGGAGCAACTGGAGGGCGGGGGGTGCGGTGGTGACCCTGACCACCAGGCGGCCAAAGGTCTCGTCGCCGTAGGTCCAGGGCAAGGTGATCCAGCCCTCCCCGGGATGGTTCGGAAAGGGACTGGCAGCGCCCCGGAGGAAGAGCCACCGCGAACCACTCCAGATGCCCCCCTGGGAGGCCCGGGCGATGCCCAGGGCCGTGACGCCCACCAGGTGGATCAGGGCCTCCTCCGTCACCTGCTCCGGGAAGGCCTCCAGGAAGTCCACCACCGGCAGCAGTTCATGGGTCCCCTCGGGGATTCTCAGGCTCAGCTCCCGCAGCCTTTCGAAGGGTGAGATGGCGGCCATGACCGCTCCTAACCCACCCGCTTGATCATGCAGCACTCGTTCCGCTCCGGGGATTCCAGGAAGTGGACTTCATCCATGAATCGGCTCATGAGGAGCAGACCCAGCCCGCCCTTCCGGGGATGCTTCACATACTCCCGAGGATCAGGCAGGACGATCTCTTCATCTCGAATGCCATCGCCACTGTGGACGATGTGAACCTCCAGGGCCTTGGGCACGAAGCGCAGCTCGATCTCCACCCAGCGCTCCGTATCCCCGTGGTAGGCATGCATGATCACATTGGTGACGGCCTCGTCCACGGCGATGGAGACCTTCGCGGCGGTGGCGTCATCGAGCCCGGCCACGCTGGAAGCCCGCTTGGCCAACCCCGTCACCAGGTTCAGGTAGCGGGTCTGGCTGGGGATCATCAGCCGGAGGGACTCGGTCTCGAGGGTGGGTCGGGCCGCCATCAGAGACCCGCCAAGGAAGCCACGGCCTCCTGTTCGGTGGGGAACACCTTGTAGAGCTGGGTAAACCCGAGGGTTTCGAAGATGGTGAAGACATTCTCCTGGAGGTCGGAAAGCAGGATGTCCCCCTGGTTCTCCCGCACCGTCTCGATGAGTCCCATGATCGCACCCAGCCCCGCGGAGCTGATGTAGTTCAGCTTCGAACAGTTCAGCAGAATGGTGTACTTGCCCGCCTGGACCTGGTTCTCCAGGGCCTGTTCGAACTGCCGAACGGTATGGGCATTGATGAAACCCTCCGGCTCGACTACGGCGATGCCGTCGATGTTCCGCACCTGAATCGAAAGATCTGCCATCGAGGGCTCCAGTTCTGGTGAGTGAATCCTAGCGCTGCGGGACGAGATTTGCCAGCAGGCTCATGCGCAATTGGAGTACCCTCGAATTCAACCTCGGAAAGCACCATGGACGAAGCCACCAAAGCCTCGCTTCAACAGCTACTTGAGCAGTGGATCCAGGATCGCCACAAGGCCCTCCAGGAGGTCGTCATGGCCACCTGGGAGGAAGGCCTCGGGCGTTTCCGGCCCGATTCCAAACTCATGGAGACCCTGGCCGAAATGGTCCAGCCTCCCATCCCCGAGAAGCCTGAACTCCCGTTCACCGACCTGCCTTCGGACACCGAATTCGACCTGGGAACGGGCCTGGACCTCCTGGAGGCCGCCACCAGCCAAGGGGAGGTACTCAAACGGCTGCTGGAGGCCATCCAGCCCTTCACGGAACGGTCCTCCCTCTTCGTGGTCAAACAGGGCATCGCCACCCTGTACGCCACCCGGGGCTACGAATCCGATGCCCCGCGCCTGGGGGCGCCCGTGGTGCCACCCCCGGACCTCGAGGATCTGATTGCGGGCCGGAGGGATCTCATCGATGAGGTCGGGCCCTCGTACGCAGCCCTTCTGGCCCCCCTGAGTCGTTTCGAGGCCGCGGATGTGAAGGTCTATCCCCTGAAGCTTCGCCGCAAGGTGGTGGCGCTGCTCATGGTGGACAGCGGCCTTCGCCAGGTCATCGACCACCCGAACCACGTGCGGGCCCTGGTGCATACCGCCGAAGCAAGCCTCAGCTCGCTGGCGGTGCAGCGGGAAGATGAAAAGGCCCCCAAGCCCGCAGCCTCTGGCCCTGCTCCCACCGCAGAGGCTCCCCAGGCCCACGCCATGCAGACCATGCAGATCCGTGATCCCCTGGCCGAGGCCGAGCCGGTGTCCCTGGATCCCAAGGTGCGCACCAATGCTGAACGCAGTGCCCGGGTCATGATGAGCGACATCGAACAGTACTTCCCCCAGAAGATCCAGCAGGGCATCGCCCAGCGGAACATCTACGCCTTCCTGAGGGACGAACTCGACCGAAGTCGCGCCTCCTTCGTGGAGCGGTACGGTCTCGACATCGAAACAAAGCACCGAATTTTTTACCAGACGGTGATCCAACACCTCTGTCATGGCGACGCTGGCGTCCTGGGGCAGGTGCCCTGGGCGCCCAAGGATTGAGGGTCTGTTCAAAAAGAACCTGGTCGATTGCTGGAGGTCAGCCGCGTGATCCGACAAGGCGAGCGGCGATGGGGGATGTGGTTCATCCCTCGAGCCGCTTAACGCAGTCGGGCGCGCGGCTGGCCCCAGCCCTTCGGGTGCGGGCGGCGGGCGGCGTCTGGCGTTGTCAACGGCCCTTGACGTGGAACCACCACGCCTGCGGGCCGTTTCCTAGCCATACTTGCCCGGCGCCGCGCACAATCGACCAGGTTCTTTTTGAACAGACCCTGTGCTTCCCCAGGTGACAAGGTGACGGGAATATGGTAAATCCTTGATCCTTTGGTAGCGATTTCGGGGGGAACCATGGCAAATCTAG
>CAZPUI010000475.1:0-155 GCA_964589695.1 uncultured Solibacteraceae bacterium
CTGAAGCATTGGGCATCGGTCAGAGAAAATCAAGTAGTGTTAACAGGCCCTAGCCGGACCGTTCGCTGGTATCCCCTGCGGGGATACGCGAGACTCGGGCGTGATGCGTCTCGACACGCGGTTGTCGATCGCGGTGGGGACCCTTTCCCCGCTTG
>CAZPUI010000475.1:255-4508 GCA_964589695.1 uncultured Solibacteraceae bacterium
TCGGTATCCCCTGCGGGGATACGCGAGACTCGGGAGTGATGCGTCTCGACACGCGGTTGTCGATCGCGGTGGGGACCCTTTCCCCGCTTGATCGTCCATCCTCTCGGTATCCCCTGCGGGGATACGCGAGACTCGGGAGTGATGCGTCTCGACACGCGAGTGTTGATCGCGGTGGCAACGCGCTCCCCGCTGGCCAGTCCGTCTTGAGCCGTCGCGTTAAAACATCTTCACCAATCAACAACTGGCCCGGCATAAGGGGCCGCAGCACAATGCATTGAACCGCACCCTTCATTCAGGTGCGGCCCCACCTGGGGCCTTCCTGTCCCCCATGGTCTTCCCCGGGAGGATGTTCATCATGAAACGCCTTGGCCCTTACCCTTTTTACCCACTGGTCGTGGGCGCATGGCTTCTTCTGGGGCTGGCCTGCGGCAAGGGGGAGCCGGTGCCTGAACCCTCACCCAATACCCCTCCCACGGAGGGATCCGTGAGTCTTGAGCTGGTTGCCGCCCGGGACCACCTGGAAGGGGCCTTCCTCACTCCCCGGGCCGTGGTGGCGGACCGGGACCGGATCTACCTGGCCTCCCAGAGTCATGGTCGTCTTTTCGTCATGGACCGGAAGGCCACGGGCTTCCCCCTGGTTCAGACCCTGGTGGAGTCCCAGGGTGTGGGCTTCACCAGTGTTCAGACGGATGGGGTGAAGGTCTTCGTGGTCAATATTTTTGGAACCCTCCATGCGTACCTTGGGGCCACCCCTTTGGTCGCTCCCTCGGTTCACCTGGTCTCCTCCCTGAAGACCGCTGGAGAACTTGCGCTGGTGCCTGGGGGGGTGGTCGTGGCCCAGGGGGGATCCTGCAACGTGGCCGCCAACGGACGTCACATCTTCCTTTCGCAGCTCAATCCTTGGGAAGGGGCCAAGGAATATGCCCTTCCCGGGCTGGGACTGACGCGGACCTACCAGCCCACCTTCGACCGGAGCCACGTTCATGTGATGGACCGAACCACGGGGATGGAGGTGGCCTCCCTCCCGGCACCCCTGGACCTGGCCGGGCAGGTGTCCCATCCCGCCGTGCTCGCCGACGATGTCCTCGTGGCCGTCTTCAACCCCGGGTGCTGTGGCACGGGGGTGGACATCTACGACGCCCGGAACCTGCAGAAGCGGATGACGATCCCGCGTCCCTGGGCCAACACCGTGGTGTTCAAGCGGGTGCTGAATCGCACCCTGGCCCTGATTGGGGGAGAGGAGGGCGGTGTGGATGTCTGGGAGCTGGCTCCCACCAGCGCCCAGAAGCTCGCCAGCCTCAACCTGCGCCAGGCGACCGGGCATACCGGCGTCAAGGACATCGAAATTCGCGCCCTGTGGGCCGATGGGCATGACGACCTGGTTTTTGCGGGGAGTTCCTGGGGGAATGACACTTCCCGGTCTCCCCGACTGCCCAGTTTTTTTGTGCTGAGGTTGGTGGTGCGCTGAGCTCTGGGGATACGCGAGACTCGGGCGTGATGCGTCTCTACACGCGGGTGTTGATCGCGGTGGCGACCCTTTCCCCGCTTGCTAGACCATTCTCATGAAACCCGCTGGACCAGTAGGCGCCGGCGAAGTGGGTGTGGTTTTGGCCGCTGATGTCGTGCCAGCGGGTCTGGGACTTCAGGGCGGGGAGGTCGAAGCGGGGGTGTTCGTAGTCGAAGCGGCGGAGGACCTTGGTCTCGTCCACCTGGCCTTGGCCGTGGAGGGTGACCAGGAGGTCCCGGGAGGTCCCCAGGGGCTGGAGGCGATTCATGTGGTAGGTGAGCAGCAGCCGTGCGTCGGGGGTGCGGCGGTAGTTCCAGCTGGCCCAGGCGCGCCGGCGCCGGGGCAGGATGGAGGTGTCGGTGTGAAGCCAGGTGGGGCTGGGGTTGGGGCGGAAGGCGCCCAGAATCTCCCGCTCCTGGGGGGTGGGGTCCGCCAGGAGGGGCAGCACCTGGTCCCCGTGGCAGGCGAAGACGACTTCGTCGAAGGCCAGGTGGCCTTCCCCCTCCACGGGCAGGATCACCCGGTCCGGCTCCCGGCGGATCTCCGCGATCCTGGCCCCGGTGCGGATACGGTCCCGGAAGGGGCGGGAAAGGGGTTCGAGGTACCGGGAGGTCCCTCCGGGAATGGTCCGCCAGGGGCGCTGGGTGGCGAAACCCAGCATGCCATGGTGGTGGAAGAAGCGCAGCAGGGCCAGGGCGGGGAAGGCCTCCATCTCCTTCACGGGGGTGGACCACACGGCCCCGGCCATGGGGTAGAGGTAAGCCTGGCGCAGGTCCTCGCCGAAACCCGCCCGGTCCAGGGCCTCCGCCAGGGTTTCCTCCACGGCGTTGGGATCTTGGGCCAGGGCGGTGCCCCAATCATTGAAGCGGGCCACCTCCTTCCAGAATCGCCAGAAGCGGGGGCTGAAGAGGTGGCGACGCCGGGTCAGGACGCCATTGAGGCCGCGACTGCACCAGGCCAGCTCCGGGCCGTCGAAGGCGAAACTCATGTCCGAGGGGCAGGTGGGCACCCCCAGCTCCTCCATGAGGCGGAGGAAGCTGGGGTAGTTGACCTTGTTGTGGACGATGAAGCCCGTGTCCACCGCCGTGCCGTCCTCCAGGGTCACGGTGTGGGTGTGGCCGCCGATGCGCCCTTCCTTCTCGAAGACATGGACCTCGTGCCCCCCCTGGGTGAGCCGGTAGGCGGCCCCCAGTCCCGAAATGCCGGCACCTAGAACGGCGATTTTCATGGAATGGCCCTCCGGGGATGGGGACGCAGGTCCCGGGCGATGCCCAGCCAGGACAGCAGGCGCAGGCCCGCCTGGGTGAGGTCCACCTCCCACCAGCGCAGCCCCTGGCGACAGGCCCCAGGGAAGGCATGGTGGTTGTTGTGCCAGCCTTCCCCCAGGGTGAGGAGGGCCAGGAAGAGGTTGTTGCGGCTCTGGTCCGGGGTCTCGAAGCGGCGGGTCCCCCACACATGGGCCAGGCTGTTGATGCAGAAGGTGGCGTGGTAGAGCAGGACCGTGGATACGGCCCACCAGGCCAGGGCCGAAAGCGCCCCAAGACCCGACAAGCCACCCCAGACGGCGACGCCCAAAGCCAGCCCCAAGGCCGGTACCCAGTGGTGGCGGCTCAGCCACACCAGTTCCGGGTAACGGGTGAGGTCCCCCAGTCGGCCCAGGTCCGGCGCATCGTAGCGGTCCGAAAGAATCCATCCCACATGGCTCCACCAGAAGGAATCCTGCACCGGACTGTGGATATCCTCCGGGCCGTCCGAATGGCGGTGGTGGTCCCGGTGAAGGGCCGCCCACCACAACACCCCCTTCTGGCCCGAGGTTTGGGCAAGGAGTGCGAGCAAAAACTGTGGCACCCGACCCAGTCGATAGGCCCGGTGGCTGAAGTAGCGGTGGTAGCCCGCCGTGACCCCGAACATCCGCAGACCGTACAGCAGCAGCGCCATGGCCGCCAACTCCCACCGGAAGGGGAAGAAGAAAACCCCCACGGCCAAAAGGTGGATGACCCCGAAGGTGAGGGAGGCCGGGGTCAGTGGGAAGGCAGGTCCATGGGCGTGCAAGGGCGATCCAGAGAGGTACCCACCAGGGTATTCCCTTTGGATGCTTCTCGCCTGTCGAGGGCACCAAGGTGTTTCTACCGACAATAACACCCCTGTTTGCAATTATTTGACATCTTGCGGCGATCCCGCCCAGACCCTAGACTGATTCGGGTTCTGCGAAGCAAAACCCGAAAAGGACCCCCATGCCCCCCAGCTGCCGCAGCAAAAACCGCCGCGCCGAGCACGAAGCCAGGTGCTCCTTGCCCCTCATGCGCTTTTCGAAGTAACCCTTCGTTCAACGCTAAAACTTTTTTTCCTCTTTTCCCCTTCAGGAATTTTGCGAAGCAAAATTCCTGAACCCAAGGACCCAACATGCCCAACACACTCATCGAACCCTTCCGCATCAAGATGGTGGAGCCCATCCGCATGACCACCCGCGACGAGCGGGTGCGTCTTCTGGAAGATGCCAAACTCAACGTTTTCAAGATCAAGGCCAAGGATGTGCTCATCGACTTCCTCACGGACTCCGGCACAGGGGCCATGAGCAGCGCCCAGTGGGCGGCCATCATGATGGGCGACGAGAGCTATGCCGGTGCCACCAGCTACTTCCGGCTCCAGGCCGTGGTGAAGGACATCACGGGCTACGACCACTTCCTGCCCTGCCACCAGGGCCGTGCGGCGGTCGAGCAGTGCGCGGGCGAAGAGGGAGGGGAGA
>CAZPUI010000476.1:0-4505 GCA_964589695.1 uncultured Solibacteraceae bacterium
TGACATGACCATGCGGGGGGGCCGATGTGGGTGCCACTTCCCTGCAGGTCATGGAGGTCGGCCATGGGGCTTCGCCGCGTCATTTTGCTTTCGGTATCGCTCCTGGTGCCAGCCCTGGCCCAGGTGGTCACGTCCTGGGGGCCTGCCACGGACTTTCCCGAAGGGAGGCGCGGCGCAGGGCGACCCACCTGCTGGAGATGCTGGGACTCGCGGACAAGACCCGAAGGCTGGCGGCGGGACTCTCCGCCCTGGGCTTCGAGCTGGGGGTGACGGCCCTCGTGTCCACGGGAGGGTTCCTCCTCGAACTGGGCCTGTTCCGTCGGCGGCACAGGCGCATGGGATTCCGCCCCCAGCTCCTCCCGTCGGCGTGCGCCCCATCACAAAAAACGAACGCTTCGTCACTATGAGATCATGAACGGCTCGCACAATGGTACGCTGGTGCCCAGGCCTCGCCTGCAAAGTCCACCTGACCGGGAGCGACACCATGTGGAATTTTCTCATCGGAGCGGGGGCCTCCACTGGATTCCTGATCCTGGCCCACCATGTCAAAACGCGTTGTGAGCCCTTGAGGTGGTGGGGTTGGAGCCTGGCTTTGTCCGGGGTTCTCTATGGAGCTTTCGTGCTGGCCATGGTGGTGGCCTTCCTGGAGGAGGGCACGCCCAAGGCGGCCCTGGTTCAGGGTGTGGTCTTCGGACTACCTGCCGTCCTGTGGGGGGTGGTCCTGGCCCGCTTCGTACTCCGGCGGCGCGCATGATTCCGCGCCGCCGATTCCTCACCTCCCTGGGCCTGGGGGCCATGGCCATGGGCTCCGGAGCCACCCTCATGCGGGGCCTGGCCCAGGAAGCGTCGCGTACCCCCAAGGGCCTTCCCGTGTCCCCCCTCCGTGGGGGGGATGCCGCCCATGCCGTGGATCCTGCCGTACTCCAGCCCATGGCCGAGCACCAGACGATCTTCAGCCGCAATGGTTGGGATCCCTCCCGGAAGCAGCGGCCCGAGCTTGGAGAGGACCTGACCGGCCGGAACCTGGGAGAGGGCAAAGGCGTGGTGCCCAACCAGACCCGCCTGGATTATGCCCTGATGGCCTCCGGCTGGGCCCTGGCCAGGGCCCCCCGCCATGCCTTCTACGACTGGGAGACCCAGACCTCCCAGGTCAAGGGCCTGGAACAGCTGGGGCGCTGGAACCCCGCCGACCTGGGCATGGGGCTTGAAGATGTGGCCCGGGCGGTCAAGAATGCCGCCCATTTCCATGGGGCCTCGGTGGTGGGGATTGCCCGGCTCAACCCCCTGTGGATCTACCAGGAACACCTTCCCGGGGCCCAGGTTCCAGCCTCCGGAGACGCTCCCAAGGTCCTGCGCGAATCCCTGCAATGGGTCGTGGTGCTGGCCTTCGAGGAGGATTTCGATGGAATCGCCAATTCCCCGGGCCGACTGGCCAGTGCCGCCACCGCCAACGGCTATTCCCGCATGGCCACCACGGCCTTCTCCCTGGCCGAGTTCATCCGCGCCCTGGGCTACACGGCCATCCCCTGCGGCAATGACACCGGCCTGAGCATCCCCATGGCCATCGATGCCGGCCTGGGAGAGCTGGGGCGGAACGGACTCCTGATCACCCCCCAATTTGGTCCCAGGGTTCGCCTGGCCAAGGTCCTCACGGACCTGCCCATGGCCGTGGACCGGCCCATTCGCTTCGGGGTGGCCGAATTCTGCGAGACCTGCATGCTCTGCGCGGAGCAGTGTCCCAGTGGTTCCATTTCCAAAGGCGCCCCCACCTGGCAGGGGCGCAGTCCTTCCAACAACCCCGGGGCACGCAAGTGGTACGTCCACCCCGAGTCCTGTTACGACTACAACGGCTTCAGCTGCTCCAACTGCAAGCGGAGTTGCCCCTTCAACAAGCCCAACAACAGCTGGCTCCACAAGCTGGTGCGGGTGGGGATCCGGGCACGGTTCAAGGGCGCAAACACCGCCATGGTGACCCTGGACAAGGCCAGCGAATACGGTCATCAAGTGCCGGACAAGGCCTTCTGGCGCCAGGACGGCTCCCGCCGTCTGCCCGCCCGCGAAGCCGCCCCGGACGCATGATCCGGATTCAATCGCTGTGGGGCAGGCCCAATCGGGGGAGTTCGGGGATGAAGCCCGTGCCGGGCCCCTGGAGCTTCCAGCCCAGCTCCACCCGAGCCTGACCCTTGGGGGGCACCTTCACCCTCCAGACCCGGTGCCCCTGGGGGGTATCGCGGGAAGGGGGGGTGCTATCCGGGAGGGCCTCGACATGCACCTTGTCCGAAAGGGCCCGGAGGGTCGGTTCCATCACCTCCACCTCCTGCTCGGTCCCAAGATCGCTCACAAGGGTGATCCGCTCCTTCAGGGACCACTGGCGTCCCTGACTGCGGCCCACGAGGCGGGCTTCCAGGCGCTGGCGCTGCACCCTCATCCCGGCCATGGGCCCGAAACCCAAGGTCACGGGTTCTCCGGACAGCAGGGGGGGGAGCCCCACTTGGCCCAGATGCGCTCCACCCCGAAAGACCATGACGGGACTGGAAGGGAACCACGGGAAGCCCCCAGGGGGCTGGATCTGGGCGATGGTGAACACATCGGAGCTCACCCGAGGTGCCGCCCGGAGCCCAAGGTGAGCCTCCAGGGTCGTCCGGGCCAGGAGCATGCGGCGGGGCTGGGCATCGGCGGGCAGGGTGCGGGGGCCCTCCAGAACCCAGGCTCGGCCCAATTCCCCCGAGTAGTCGAAGCGGGAGGGCGCCGGCTCAAGGGCAGGGAGATCCTCCAACTGCTTGCGTACCATGTCCACGTTGAAGGCGCTCTGCCTGCCTGAGCCGCCGCTGATCAGGGCGAGTCCTCCGACTGACATAGAATTCGCCGTCATGGTCTCGTTCCTGTCTAGGCTCGCAGCGGCCGCCACCACTTCCACCGTCGCCCCAGCCGCAGCCCCGGGGTTTCCAAGGCGCAGCCCCAGGTTCTGGGTTCGGCCCACCTCCATCCTGACGCTGGTTCTGAGGCTTGGGAAACCCGAGGATTCACCCGACAGGATGAATTCCCCCGGGGGAAGGAGGGGGAACCGGTAGGCCCCGTGGGCATCGGTCACCACCATCCGTGTCAGCTTGAGGGGCGCGCAGGCGAGGGTAAGTTTCACACCGGGCACGGCACGCCCCTGGGTATCGGTCACGGTCCCCTGGAGCATCCCCGTCCCCTGGACGCCCGGCGCCTCGTACACCACCTGCACAGGCTCCGGAAACCTGGGAAGACCGAGGCTTCGGCTGGGCTGGGCGTTGGAGATCTCCAGTTCCACGCCGTTCCAGGGCGTTCCGCTCGCCTGACTGACGGCGGCGTAGCACAGCAAATCCAGGGTGCGGCCATCCTCGCTCAACCGCACTTCGTAGGTGGGTTTCCACCGGGCCTGGACGGTGCGGGTTTCCAGGCAAAGGCGAGCTTCACCGGACTGGTGTGCCTCCAGCTCCACCACGAGGGTGCTCGTGCGCCCGCCCTGAACCTGAACCCTGCGCTCGCACGCCTGCTCCAGCGCATCCAAGCGCTCGAGGAGGGGCCGCAGTTCCTCGGAGAGCTCCAGGCCTCGCTCGACCAAGGCGCGGTGCTGCGCCTGGGCAGACCGACTGAAGGCCGCCAGGGCCAACGGATCCAGGGGTTCGCGCCTCCCTGAGCCGTTTCCGGCAGTTTCAGGGACAAGGGATTCCAGGCTCTTGAGCACGGAGTCCAGGGCGGACTTCCGAAGCTGCAGGTCCCGGATGCGGGGCCGAAGGGCTTCCTCCTCCGCCTGCAGGGCCAAGACTTCCGCCTCGGACCCGCGGCGTCCTTCCTCCTGCAGGATGGCCACGTTGCCCAAGCGCACCTCAGGCCCCAGGGCCTGGACCCGGAGGTCCTCCAGCCGCAGGTCGGGAGGCAGGGCTTCCACCCGGAATCGGTGAGTTCCCGGGGTGCGAAGGGGGACCCGCACCTCACGGGTCAGCCAGGCCTGATCGGGGTAGATACGGGCCCGCAGGATCGGGGCTTTGAGGGAGGTGTCGCTGCCAGACAGGGCAAGACAGATCATGGAAATCGCACCGGTTCGCATCAGTTGTTCCCTTCTAGAACAAGGTCGCCGGCCTGGAGCAGGCGACCCACGAGGGGCCCACGCAGACGTGTGTGGACCTGCAGGCTCTGTCGGGCGCCGGGTTCGAGGGTCAGCAGCCAGCTCCGAATCCCCGGTTGGGGCTCGGTCCAGCCAGCACGGGTGCCCTCGGTGTCATCGACGGTCACGGATTCCGTGGCGCTGCCCACACGACGGTCCAGGACTTCCACAATCGCCGTGGTCGGGAGCGTGCTTCCGATGTCCAGCTGCTCCAGGAAGGTCCACTCCCGTTCCTTCGCCTTCTCCCCCACCTCCCGGAAGCCCTTGCGCACGAGATGACGTGTGGCCGTAAGCCCTGGGACCGCACCAAAGCTGAGGCTCAGCGCCCCCCCGGTTGCAGGGGGGGCCAAGGTGAGGGTTCCCAGACGCTCCT
>CAZPUI010000477.1:0-4504 GCA_964589695.1 uncultured Solibacteraceae bacterium
CTCAGGATGAGCCCCCCACGCCCTCCGACCTCGAAGCGTGCTTCAAAGGTGTCCCCCAGGCCAGCCTCAAGCTCCTGCGCCAGCCCCCGCCGCCGCCCTATCCCCAGGGCCCCAGGGCGGCCGGCCTCCAGGGCACGGTGGTGCTGGGCCTGATCGTGGCGCCGGATGGAAGCGTGCGCACGGCCCGGTCCCTCAGTGGCCCCCCGCAGCTCCAGGCCGTGGCGGAAGGCTATGCCCGGACCTGGGCCTTCGCACCTCCAGTCCATGAAGGTCAGCCCAGCGAAGGGCGCTTCCAGCTCACCATGCGCTTCAGGCTGAACGCCCCAAAGACCGGGAAAACCCAAGACGCCATTCCCAACAGCTCCGTGCTCATCATGGGCTCCCCCAGCGGCCCTCTCCCCCCCAGCAGCCCACTGAAATGGTCCCCTGCGGAGCTGGAGGCCTTCTTCAAGGGGGTTCCTCCCGCCCGTCTGGAGGTGCGAAGCCAGCCCCCGCCCCCGCCCTTCCCCGCCGACCTCCGGGAAGCCGGCTTCCAGGGAACGGTGGTGGTGGGCCTGATAGTGGGCAGGGACGGTCATCCCCGCCAGGCCCGGGCCCTGAACGGCCCCCCCGAGGCGAGGAGCCTGGCGGAGGCCTACGGCCTGACCTGGACCTTCACCCCCCCCTCCCTGGAGGGCCAGGCATCCGAAGGAAGGTACATGGTTCTGATGACCTTCGGGCTCGTCCATGGGGAATCCGAACCCGCCCAGAATGTCACGACCAGATCCATGGGCACCCTCATGGGCCGGGTCCTGGGAGAGGACAACCAGCCCTTGGAGGGCGCCTCCCTGGAACTCGCGGGTCCAACCTTGACCACACCCCGCAGACTGGTGAGCGACCAGCAGGGTCAATGGCGCATGGCGCTCCTGCCCCCGGGCGAATACACCCTCGCAGTGCACGCCCTGGGACACCTCTCCAGGAAGGTGGCGCCGCTGGCCCTCAAGGGCGGAAGCACCATCCGACAGGACGTGCTGCTGAAGGCGAAGTAGCGGGGCGATCAAGAAGACCTTGGCTTTCGCGCGCGCGGCGGTCGGGGAGGGTGGCCTTCCGGGGGACCATTTCCGACATGCCGCCACCGCCCCGTGCTTCCCCGGGGCGCGGCCTGCCCTGGGGCCCCATCGAAGAACCCATTGCCCCCCCCCTCCGCCTCAGGCACCGTGGGAGGGGAGGGCGGCATGGAGGATGAAGCGGGGTCCCAGGCGGAACTGGAGGCGCTGCGGCAGGCCATCGATGGGCTCAACCTCGAATTCCTGGACCTCCTCTCCCGCCGGGGGCAGCTGGTCCAGCGCATCGGGCGCCTCAGCGCTTCGGGGGCGGCCCCGGAAGGCCAGGACCCCGCGCGGGAGGAGGCCATGCTCCAGGACCTGCTTCGCCGAAACCCTGGCCCCTACCCTGAGGAGGCCCTGGCCGACCTCTTCCGCACCCTTTTGAAGCATTCCCTGGCCCTGAAGCTGCAAGCGGCCCGGGAACACGCGCCATGACCGCTCTGGAACTCCTGGCCCCGGCCCGCAACGCGGACCAGGGGATCCTGGCCCTGCGCTGCGGCGCAGACGCGGTGTACATGGGCGCTTCCAAATTCGGGGCCCGCCAGGGGGCCACCTGCGACCTCTCGGACTTCGAGCGACTCACCCGGGAGGCCCGACTCTGGGATGCCAAGGTCTTCGCCACCCTCAACACCCTGCTTTGGGATGAAGAGCTGGAGGAGGCCCGGGCCCTGGCCTTGGCTTTGTACCAAGCCGGGGTGGACGCCCTCCTCATTCAGGACATGGCCCTGCTGGAGCTGGACCTTCCCCCCCTGCCCCTCCATGCCAGCACCCAGGCCGCCTGCGACGGGCCGGAGAAGGTGGCCTTCCTGGGCTCCGTGGGCATCAGCCGGGCCATCCTGGCACGGGAACTGAGCCTCCCGGAGATCCGCGCCATCCGCGCCGCGGCGGACCTGGAGCTGGAAGCCTTCGTCTATGGCGCCCTCTGTGTGGGCGAAAGCGGACGCTGCTACCTGAGCGGCGCCCTCTGCGGCCGCAGCGGCAACCGGGGAGCCTGCGCCCAGCCCTGCCGCGCCCCCTGGGACCTGGTGGAGGCTGGGGGCAAGGTGCTCCTCCGGGACCAGCACTTGCTGAGCATCCAGGACCTGGACCTGTCCGATCATTTGGAGGACCTGGCGGAGGCCGGGATCACCAGTTTCAAGATCGAGGGACGCCTCAAGGACGGCGACTACGTGAAGAACGTGGTGAGCCATCTCCGCAGGAAGTTGGACGCCCTCCTGGACCGCCGACCAGAGTTCACCCGGGCCTCCCTCGGACAGGTGGAGCATGGGTTCGTGCCGGAGCCCACCAAGACGTTTCAAAGGGGCCTCTCCACCTACCGCCTGGATGGGCGTCGGCGTTCCATGGGCAGGCCGGAGGCCGCAGGCCATCTGGGGGAACCCGTGGGGACCGTGCGGTCCCTCCAGGGGGATCGGGTGGTGCTGGATCGGGTCCCAGACCTTCACCCGGGGGATGGCCTGGCCTTCGTGGATGCCCGGGGCGAGGTGGCGGGCACCGCCGTCAATGCCGTGGAAGGACCCCAGGTCTTCGTCCAGGATCCTTCCCGGCTCGCCGTGGGCCTGCACCTGCACCGCAACCTGGACCACACGTGGCTCAAGGCCCTCCGGGCGGCCAAGGTGGAACGCCGGATCCCCGTGCGGGCCACCCTGGCCTTCCCCGAGGGCGCCGTCCACCTGCGCCTGGAGGACCCCTCAGGCCTGGGGGCGGAAGCTCGCCTGGAGGGCCCCTTCGAACCCGCACGGGATGCAGAGGCCACCCGTCGGGCCACGGAGGAAGCCCTGGGCCGCCTTGGGGATACCCCCTTCCGCCTGGCCAACCTAGGTCTTTCGGAAGCCCGCTTCGTGCCCCTCAGCCGCCTCAATGCCCTGCGCCGACAAGCCGCCCAAGCCCTGGAGGCCCGGCGCCGGGACCCACGCCCCCGCCCGGGTCGCCGTGCCCCGGGCCCAGTCCACCCCCTGCCGGAAAGGGACCTGGACCTGCGCTGGAACGTGGCCAATGCCCCCGCCCGGGCCTTCTACGCGCGCCACGGCGGTCAGGTGGTGGAACTCGCCGCGGAGCTCCAAGGGGACCTTCGAAACCGGGTGGTCATGACCACCCGGCTCTGCCTGCGCTTCGAGTTGGGCTGGTGCGACGTCCATCCCAACCCCGCACCCTGGGTGCGGCTCCCCGAACCGAAGGGTCCCCTGTTCCTGGAAAACGGGGACACCAGGATCGAATGCCGGTTCGACTGCAGGGCCTGCCGGATGGAGCTGGTGCTGCGGTAAACGTCCTACTTCAGGAACCTCGGCCGACACTCGGGACAAAGTCCGTGGCTGAGGCTCACGTCCGTATGTTCCGTGATGTATTCCTCCAACCGGGTCCAGGTTTCCTGGTCATCCCGGATCTTGTGGCAGTACATGCAGATGGGCAAGATTCCCTGCAGAGTCTTGATGTGGCTGGCGGCCTCTTCCAGGGCCTTCACGCGGTCCGCCAGGGTGGTCTGGAGTTCGATGACCCACTGGCCCACGGCCAGGCGGGCCCGGAGTTCACCTTCGTGGAAGGGCTTGCTGAGGAAATCGTTGGCCCCCTTCCCCAGACCCTCGATGACGTCCTCCTTGGAGTCCTTGGCCCTGAGGAGGATGAGGAAGGGTTGGATGGGCAGGGCGGCCTCCCGCACCTTCAGCAGACATCGGGTCCATCCAGGTCGGGCATGAGCCAGTCCAGGATGGCCAGGTGGGGCCCCTCCGGTGCACACAGCAGGTCCAGCGCCACTTGGCCGTCCGCCGCCTCCACCACCTCGTGCCCCATGGGGACCAGGATCCCCCGGAGGGACATGCGCATGGTGCGGCTGTCATCGGCCACCAGGATCTTCATCCACCACCTCCATTCCTTTCGAGTCCCAGCTTCAGGAGCTCCACCACCATCTGGTCCGGGGACATGCTCCGCTCTACACCCCCCATTTCCAGGGCCACCTTGGGCATGCCGTAGATGATGCAACTGGCCTCGTCCTGGGCGATGGTGCGCGCCCGGGCCGCCCGCATGGCCTTGAGTCCCGCGGCCCCATCCCGCCCCATGCCCGTGAGGATGATGCCGCAGGCCCGGGAGCCATAGGCCTCCGCCACGCTGGCGAAGAGCCGGTCCACCGAGGGCAGCAGGGTCTCGAAGGGGAGGGGCCGCAGGTTCCCGAGCCGCCCGTTTGGAGTTACCACAAGATGTTGCCCCTCCCGGGGCAGGTACACCGTGCCGGGCTCGGGGACGCCTTCCGCAACCCCCATGAGCACCCGCAGGGGCGTGATGGATTTGAGCCAACTGCGCATCCCCTCCATGAAGCCCGCCTCGATATGGAGGGCGAGGAGGATGGGCAGCTGGAACCCCACGGGCAGGCGGGACAGGATGGCCTGGAGCACCTGGGGTCCCCCGGTACTGGCCCCGATGGCCACCAC
>CAZPUI010000478.1:0-4496 GCA_964589695.1 uncultured Solibacteraceae bacterium
GGGTGTCGTTGGTGACCTGCCGGACGCTGTGGAAATGGTCTGGGGCCACCTCAGCGGACACCGGGGACCAGCTGTCCGCCAGGCGTAGCGCGCGCCCCCGGTGCAGGGACTCCTCGAACTCCAGGTCCGAGCGCTGAAGGTCCGCTTGGGTGATCTCCTGGTTGCGATCCGGGAAGTCCAGTACCAGGGTGAGCACGAAGGCCTCCGTGAGGGGAGAGGACAGCACGGGAAAACCAGGACTGTAGAGGGCCAAGGCCTCCACGAAGAACCGCTCCCGCACCCGGGGCAGCACACACGCCATGGCCTCTCCGAGGTCCACCTCGATCCCCCGGGCAGCCTGGTCCGCGAAGGTGCGGGCCGTGGACCTCAGAAGGCTCCCCCGCCGCCATCGGGGCGCCTTCAGAAACTCCCCATGCAGGTTCTGGAGGTGGATCTTCAGCCCCGAATCCCCCCGGACACACTGTTCCGAAGGCAGGTATTCGAAGCGTCCCTCCGCCCCAGCCCTCTGAAGGGCCTGGATCAGCCAGGCAGCGAACCGGGCCTGGTTCGGGGTCATGAAGAACGTGGATAGTAAAGACATGGTGGCAACTCCCTGATGTCCTTCATTCAAAATTGAAGACGTTGGGGTGTCCAGGTCGAAACCCTTCCAGATCCAGTCAGGATGGGACCCGGGAAGGCTTCGGGACAGATGTCCCGGGCCCAAAATGAGGCATCCGCCCCATGGCGGAGGGGCCGGATGGATCCCTAGGCTGGGTCTCTTGGCGCATGGGAGCCCCGATGGTGCTTCGACTCTTCCTGACGCTGTTCACCCTGAAACTCGATCTGCGTTCGGCCCTGCGACAGCTGGTGAAAAACACTGGTTTCAGTGCCTTGGTGATCCTGGTCTTGACGCTCGCCATCGGAGGCACCAGCGCCGTCTTTACGTTCGTGAATGCACTGCTGTTCCAACCCTTGGCGGGCAACCGCCCCCAGGAGGTGGTCCGGGTCTACGACAAGACCCTCAAGCCCACCCAGCGTTACCACCATTTCTCCTATCCCAAGTTCATGGAGCTGCGCGCCCAGCAGGAGGTCTTCACGGGGCTTGCGGCCTGTTACCTCGATGCCGCAGGGGTGGAAGAGGGCGACTATGTCAGGAAAAAAATGATCTGCCTGACCAGTTGGGATTATTTTTCGGTGCTCGGAGTGCCCATGGCCCTGGGCAGGGGTTTTCTCGAAGAGGAGGGTCAGCCGGGGGGCGCCCGCCAGGTGATCCTGAGCCACGATGCCTGGCTCAGGCGGGGGGCCGATCCTTCCCTGGTGGGCCAGACGCTGAGGGTCAATGCCCGGAACTACGAGGTGGTGGGGGTCCTTCCCCGTTCCTATCCAGGCATCACGAGCAACCTGTCCCCGCATTACTACTTCCCCTTGGGCGTCTATGACCAGCTCGCGGGAGGGCTGAAAGGCAACAGGCAGGCCCGGCTGGTGGATTCCGGCAACCAGTTTTTGTGGGTCACGGGACGTTTGCGCCCAGGCCTAAGCAGAGCCCAGGCCGAGTTGGGTCTGCAGGGCCTCGCCGCCCCATTGGCCAGCGCCTTTCCTGTGGAAGGGCATACCCCCCGCTTCGAACTGGGCCCCCAGGCCCGGGCAGGGATCTATCCCAATCCGGAACCAGAGATGGGTATGTTCATCCTCGGCTCAGCGGTCCTCGTGGGGTTTTCGCTGATCGTGCTGCTGATCGCATGCCTCAATCTGACCAACATGATGCTTGTCAAAGGGGCTGGCCGGGCCAAGGAGATGGCCATCCGCCTGGCTCTGGGGGGCCAGCGTCGGCAATTGGTCCAGCAGATGCTGGCCGAAGGGCTGCTGATGTCCCTGTTTGGGACCGTGGGTGGGCTGTACCTGGGCCAATGGAGCATCAATGTGCTCTGGGGTTCTTTTGCAAACCTTGGTGGGGTGGATGTACCCATGCAATTCCAAGGTGATTACAGGGTGGCTTTGGTGGCACTGGGTTGCGGTGTGCTGGCCACGCTCGTGTTCGCCCTGGGGCCCGCCATGAAGCTCAGTGGGCAGGATCTGGCGACGGAACTCAAGGGCCAGGGCGCGGAAGCTGCCGGGGTCCGGCGCCGCTTCGGCTGGATGAAACCCATGAACCTGATGGTGGTGGGGCAGATGGCCCTGTCCCTGGCCATGCTTACAGGAGCGGGACTGATGCTCCGGGGAGCCATGGCGGCGGCCAAGGCCGACCCTGGGTATTCCCTGAAAGGGGGCCTGGTGGCGGAAATGGACGCCAGCATGGTTCAGTACACCAAGGAGCAGGCCCTGCAGGCCTACGCCAAGGTGTTGGACAACCTGCGGGCCATGCCCGGGGTGGCCCATGCCAGTCTGGCCTACGGGGTGGCCTTCCCCAAATACACGGACGGCAGTGAAGTCCGCGAAGTCCTGCGCGAAGAAGGGTCTGAGGACACGCAGGTCATCCCCACCCGCAAGAACCGGATCGCGAACGACTATTTTCAGACCTTGGACGTGCCGCTCCTCCGTGGACGGGAGTTCACCCGGAGTGAGGTGCTCCAGGCGACGGACCCCGCCGTGGCCATCATTGATCTTGCCCTGGCGGAGAACCTCTGGCCTGGGGCCGATGCCATCGGGCGCTGGATCCGTTTCAAGGGCGACCCGGTCCCCTTGCACGTGGTGGGGGTGGTGCCGACCCTCAAGGACGGTCTGCTGAACGATCCCAGACCCGCCCATGTCTACATCCCGTATGGCCGGGATTACGCGCCTCGGGCTTTCCTCCACATTCGCCAACGTTCACCCGAGATGGACTTACAGGCCGCCATGAGGGCCTGCATCCAGGCCACGGACCCTCGCCTGCCCATCCAAAGCATCCAGACCCTGAGTGCCAACCGGGATTCCAACCCCTTGGTGGCAGGCGTCAGGGCGGGGTCCAAGATATTTGTGACCTTCGGCCTGTTGGCCCTCTTCCTGGCCGCCTTGGGTCTGTTCGGCGTACGGGCCCAGGTGGTGAACCTGAGGACCCGGGAGTTCGGAATCCGCATGTCCCTGGGCGCCCCGCCCACCTCCATCCGGAGCCTCGTCTTGAAAGAGGGAATGGTGTTGGGTCTCCTTGGTCTGGCTGGAGGTTTCCTGCTGTCCCTGTTGGTTTCCAGGGCGTTGCAGGGCCTGCTCTATGGCGTACAGGCTCTGGACCCGATGACCTACCTCCTGGCCCCGGCCCTGCTGACCGGCGTGGGGCTGTTGGCTTCCCTCCTTCCAGCGCTGAAGGCTTCCCGGGTCCACCCCAGCGAAGTCCTCCGGAGGGGTTAACCCCCGCTCCCCTCAGCCCTATCGATCTGAAAAACCCACACCGAAAGGAATCCTATGTTCAATCCGTTCAAACTTCTCCCCCTCCTGTTGGCAGGAGTGACCCTGGTGGCCCAGGAAACCAGCTTCGACACCCTGCGGGAGGAGGGCCGCTGGTAGCAGCTTCGCCCGCGCATCGAGGGATGGGCCCGCATGAAGCCCGGAGATCCCTACGCGCTGATGTGGATGTCGCGGTTGAAACTGGCCTTTGGGGACACGGATGCCGCCCTCGATCTGGCCAGGAAGGCGGTGGGCCTGAGGCCAACCGATACCGAATTGCAGGTCCAGTTGGGAGATGCACTCAAGGCCGCGATGGACAAGGTGGGTTTTGGAATGAAGCAGTTCTCCCTTGCCAAGGAATGGAGACAGGCCAGGGAGGTGGTGCTGACCGCCAATCCCAGCCATGAGCAGGCCAACGAAGACCTGATCTCCTACTACGCGGCTGTCCCAGCCCTTCTGGGGGGCAGCATGTCCAAGGCCCGGGAACTGGCGGTGCGCTTCACCCAGACCAAGCCCGCCATCGGCTTGGTGCTCCAGGCCAAGATTGCGTTCTTCGACAAGGACGTCGCAGGCGCCAAGACCCTCCTGCAGCAAGCCATGGCCAAGGATCCCGCCAGCCTCAGGGTCCACCAAGGCGCGCTGGAGTTCTACCTGCAACAGAAACCCCAGTCCCTGGAGGCTATCGCCACCTGTTGTCGGAAAGCCCTGGCTTCCCATCCCACCAACAGCGATTTCCACGCCACCCTTGCAAACGTGCTCGCCCTGCAGGGTAAATGGGCGGACCTGGAGACCGCCCTCGCCCAGGCCCGGCGGGTGTGCTCCGAGGACCTAAGACCCCTATTCTTCGCCGCCAGGGGCCTGATCGCGGCAAACAAGCAGCTGGACAAGGCGGAATCCTTTCTCCGAACCTACCTGTCCCAGGAGCCTGAAGGCCATGCACCCCGAAAGGAAAGGGCCCATGCCACCCTGGCTGAAGTCTTCGAGAAGACGGGGCGTCGACCCGAGGCCATCCGGGAGCTGGAGATGGCCCTGAAACTGGATCCAGGCTATACATCGGCCAGCAAGGAACTGAAGCGACTCCAGAAGGGATGAGGCCCGAACCCACCCCCTGGCTTGTGGGCGGGGCACACTGCTTCTGAAGCCCATCCGCAGACATTTTC
>CAZPUI010000479.1:0-4490 GCA_964589695.1 uncultured Solibacteraceae bacterium
CGAAGACCATGGAGCGCTTGGGCCGCACGCCGTTCAGGGCGAAGGCCCGGGCGGCCTCCATCACCACGGCGCTGCCGGAGGCGTTGTCATCGGAGCCCGGGAAGAGGATGCCCATGTGCTCCCCCACACCATCGAAGTGGGCGCCCAGGACCACGCACTCGTGCCGGAGGGCCGGGTCGGAACCCTCCACCAGGCCCATGACGTTGTAGCCCGTGGCCTTGGGGAAGTGGCGCGCCTTCACCCTTACCTCGAAGGTGGTGGAGAGGGCCATGGGGCACGGCGCCTTGGTGTCCTTGAGCTTCTTGCGCAGGTCCGCAGGGGTGATGCCCTTCTCCGCCAGCACCTGGGCGGCCACCTCCATGCTCACGATCCCCGGCAGGAAGCCCGGGATGAGGTCGCCGTTGGGATTGGCCAGCACCTCGGGGTAGATGTAGAGGAGGCCCAGGGCCCCCAGGCGCTTGGCCAGGGCCATGCGGGTGCGGTGCTCGTCGTGCTCCACCCACTTGGGATCACTGTCCGGCGTACCTCGGAAGCAGAGGACGAACTTGCCCTTCACCTCCAGCCCCGCGTAGTCGTCGTAGCCGGGGGCTTGGATGCCCCAGCCCGCGAACACCACGGCGCCCTTGGCCTGGCCCTGGTCGGAATACAGCATGGGCATGAAGTCCTTGGGCGAAGGCGCCGGGACCCGCCCCGCGGGGGTCACCACCTCCAGGGAGGCCTGGTCGATGACGGAATAGGGCGAGGCATAGGGTTGAAGGTACCCGTCCTTCCCCAGGGGCTTCACCCCCCAGGCCTTGAAGCGCGCCGCCGCCCACCGGGCCGCCGCAGTGTACTGGGGATGGCCCGTGAAGCGCCCCCCGAAGCGGGGTTCCGAAAGGGTCTTCACCGTGGCCAGGGCCGAATCCGCGGACACCGCGGCCCACCCCCTCTGGAGCCGCGATTCCACAGGATCCCCGGCGAGGAGACCCAGGGACAGCACGCACAGGGACGCAAGCAAGGAACGGATCATGGCGCTACCTCGTGTGACGATGGTAGCAAGACTGCCCCGAACGCGGTTCCCTTGGTTCCGTCCAGCCTGTGGTGGCCGTCCCGCCTCGCAGGGGAAGCCGGAATTGCGCAAAGGTCCAACGGTCGCGTGCCGTGCAGGGGCCTTCCGACGGGGTGGACCGCTCGCCCGCGAAGCGGACCGTCGAAAGGCCCGGGGCCACGTCCTCACGGGGGCAGCTCTGCGCCGCTCCCCGCGCACACGGGCGCGGTCCTCCGTGTGCTCAGCGTGATCGGTTTGGTGGGCCTGCACGGCTGGGTCCAGCCTTGTTGTAGGGCAGTCCAGCCCAAGTACTTCCTTCCAAAAGCCTGCGGGCCCCCATGCCATCGCATTACGAGGTTTCTCCTGGTACCCTAACCCCTTCAAAGTCCATTCATACGCAGGAGACCCCCGATGCGACTGTGCATGCTTTCCCTCCTTCTGGCGGCTTCCAGCCTCCTTTCCGCACAGTCGGGCACTCCGGTCAAGGACAGCGCCGAGGCCAAGGCCCGCCTCCAGGCCTTCGGCCAGCACCAGGCCCTGGTGAAGACCTCCCGCTTCAAGGATCTGAAGTGGACCTTCACGGGGCCGGTGGCGGCCACGGGGCGCATGCCGGACGTGGCGGCGCATCCGGACCGGCCCGGCACCATCTTCGTGGTGGCGGCCTCCGGCGGCGCCTTCAAGACCACCGATGACGGCGGGTCCTGGACCCCCATCTTCGACAACCAGCCCACGGCCTGCATGGGGGATATCAGCGTGGCCCCCTCCAACCCCGATGTGGTGTGGATCGGCACGGGAGAGGCCAACATCCTGCGCAGTTCCATGGCCGGCACGGGGGTCTACAAGTCCACGGATGGCGGGAAGACCTTCCAGCACATGGGCCTCACGGACACCCAGCACATCGCCCGCATCGTGATCCATCCCACGAACCCCGACATCGTCTATGTGGCGGCGCCGGGCCGGGAATGGAATTTCGGAAACGAGCGCGGCCTCTACAAGACCACGGATGGCGGCAAGACCTGGACCAAGGTCTTCCACCAGGACGAGAAGACCGGGGTCATCGAGGTGGTGATGGACCCCACGAACCCCGACACCCTCTACGCCGGCACCGCCGACCGCCGGCGCTACCGCTGGAACGACCCCCTGCCCAGCTTCCGCAGCGGCATCCACAAGAGCACCGATGGCGGAAAGACCTGGAAGCCCCTCACCAAGGGCCTTCCCGACTTCGCCAAGGGCGAGCACGAGCGGGTGGGTCTGGACCTCTGCGCCAGCCACCCCAAGGTGGTCTATGCGGTGCTGAACAAGGCCAAGGATGCGGATGCCAAGAAGGTGGGGGCCCACCTCTACCGCAGCGAGGACGGGGGCGAGACCTGGACCGAAACCGAAGGGAACGCGTCCATTCGGGGCGTCTTCTCCGACTACGGCTGGTACTTCGGCCAGGTGCGCGCGGATCCCGTGGACCCCATGACCGTCTATGTCATGGGCCTGGGCTTCAAGCGCTCCAAGGACGGCGGCAAGACCTGGGAGAGCCTGAAGGGCAACCACACGGACTACCATGGTGCCTGGATCAACCCCAAGGACCCCAAGCACATCCTGGCGGTGAACGACGGGGGCCTGATGATCAGCAAGGATGGCTTCGCCACCTTCAAGCATCCGGACAATGTGCCCATCCCCCAGCTGTACAACGTCTCCCTCACCCAGACCCCCGGCAGTTTCTGGATGTACTCCACCCGCCAGGACATGGGGGGCTGGCGGGGACAGGCCACGGTGAACGCCGATCGCAGCATCACCTGGAGCAACTGGTCCAGCGGCCCCGGGGACGAGTCCGGCCGCCACGCCGTGGACCCCACCAACCCGGACCTAGTCTACCATGTCACCCGCTACGGCGGTGGCCCCTTCCAGGCGGACTACACCAAACCCAACCCCCGCAACCAGAAGCCGCCCCTGAACACCAACCTGGGTGCCAAGCTGGGCTTCGAGCCCCGGGCCCAGTGGGTGTCGCCCCTGATCCTGAGCCCCCACAGCCCGAAGCGCCTGCTCTACGGCTGCCAGTACGTCTGCCTCAGCGACGACCAGGGCCAGACCTGGAGGCGCATCAGCCCCGACCTCACGGACTACGATCCGGCCCATCAGGGCAACATCAACTTCGCGACCCTCTTTGCCCTCTCCGAATCCCCCCTGAAGAAGGGCCTCATCTACGCGGGCACGGATGACGGCCTGGCCCACGTCACCCGGAACGAAGGTGCCACCTGGACGAAGATCAGCGCCGGGTTGCCGGCCCAGCGCTTCATCTCCAGCCTGGCCGCCTCCAAGTTCCAGGAAGGTCGGGTCTACCTGACGGTGAATGGCAAGCGGAACGACGAGTTCAAGACCCTGCTCTATGGTTCCACCGACTACGGCAAGGCCTGGAAGCTGCTTACCCCCACCCTGCCTGGCAGCAACGCCAATGTGGTCAAGGAGGATCCCACCAACGGCAACATCCTCTACCTGGGCACGGACCAGGGGGTGTACGTAAGCCTGGACCGGGGTGCGAAATGGGAAGCCCTGGGGGCCGGCCTTCCCGCCACCCTCTATGTCCATGACCTGGCCATCCAGGAGAAGGAGGATGTCCTGGTGGCGGCCACCCACGGCCGGGGCACCTTCATCCTGGACCTCAGGCCCCTTCGAAAGGCGGCGAAGCAGTAGCGCCAGGCTGCCGATTCAGGAGGGCCCTCAGGTTCCGCCCGAGCAGATTCCAGACTCGGGTGGGACCCAGGAGGGCCAGCTTCTGCTCGAACTCGCGACCGGGCGGTTTCCAGCTCCCGTCCGCCGCAAGGATGGCCGCCGTTTCCTCGGCGGTGAAGTGCAGCGCATCCTCCACCACCACCAGGGGCGGATTGGCTGGGCAGACCCGCTGACAGTGCAGGCACCCAATGAGGCAGTGGTGGGCGTGGAACGATAACCCTGGGGGCCAGGGGCCCTCATGTTCGTTGAAGTGCGTCAGGCACCCGGCGGCCTGCACCCGGAAACGATCCTCCCCGAAGACCTTGGTGGGACAGGCTTGGTGGCAGCGGCGGCATCCGGAGCAGGCGGGCAGCAGCTCGGGTTCACGGCAGGGGGTCGGGGGAAGGATGGCTTCCGTGGCAAAGCCGAAGAGCTGGAGGTAGCTGCCCATGCCCTCGGCATAGGCCAGGTTGTTCCTTCCATAGCGGATCAGCCCCAGCATCGCCGCCAGCGTCTTCAGGGGCTCCATTTACTCCAGGGGTTCCACCCGATGACCCGGAAGCCCGTGGGCCTCCAGATCCCGGCGCACCTCCTGGATCGCCTCGTAGTAGCCCAGGTAGATGGGGGGCAGCAGTGTCTCCAGGACCTCGCCCTGGGCCAGGGCAAAGGTCACCCGGTGGGCCGGGCGAGGCTTGGCGAGGATCACCAGGCTCCAGGGCCCGGGAAGGTCGCGGAGGGCCGCCGGGACGTCGGTGGGCGACAT
>CAZPUI010000480.1:0-4489 GCA_964589695.1 uncultured Solibacteraceae bacterium
CGACAAACTGTTCGCACTGATCTGCCGAGCCGTGTACCTCCTTACACCATCCAAAAGGTCCCCGTGCTTTCTCCGTGTCCTCATGCCACGCATGCGTGGCATCTCCGTGTTTAACCTTCCCTCCGCTTGCAGCCTGGATCCGCGCGGTGTTTGCCGTAGCTCGGCTTAAATTCCGGTGACCTTCCAAACCACAACCCCTAATCCCCAGGAGTCCCCATGACCACTTTCCACGGCGTCCTGCCCGCCCTCACCACCCCCTTCCTCCCCGATGGGAGCCTCGACCTGCCCACCCTGCGGGCCCACTCGGTCTGGATGCTGGACCATGGCTGCACGGGCCTCGTTCCCTGCGGGTCCCTGGGGGAAGGGAACACCCTCAGCTTCGAGGAAAAAATCACCCTCGTGCGCACCCTGGTGGAGGTGGCGGGAGATCGTCCGGTCATCCCCGGCATCGCGGCCCTCAGCACCGCGGAGGCCGTGGCCCTGGCGAAGGCCGCCGAGGCCGCGGGGGCCAAGGGCCTCATGGTGCTGCCGCCCTACGTGTACGTCGGGGACTGGCTGGAGATGAAGGCCCACTTCCAGGCCGTGCTGCGTGCCACCGCCCTGCCTTGCATCCTCTACAACAACCCCGTGGCCTACCGCACGGATGTGCTTCCGGAGCAGGGGGCGGAGCTGGCGGCGGAACATCCGAACCTCCTGGGGGTGAAGGAGAGCAGCACGGATGTCCGCCGCCTCACGGCCCTGCGGGCCCTCCTGGGGAATCGCCTGGACCTGGGGGTGGGGGTGGATGATGCCCTGGTGGAGGGCGTGGCCGCCGGCGCCACCTTCTGGGTGGCGGGGCTGGTGAACGCCTTCCCCAAGGAAAGTGTGGATCTGCTGGATCTGGCCCTTCAGGGGAAAGGGGAGGAGGCCTTCGCCCTGTACCGCTGGTTCCTGCCCCTGCTGCGCCTGGACACCGTCCCCAAATTCGTGCAGCTCATCAAGCTGGTGCAGCAGGTGCGCGGCTGGGGCCATGAGCGCGTCCGGGCTCCCCGGGCGATCCTCGAAGGGGCCGAGCGCGAGGCCTGCCTGGCCGTGCTCCGGGAGGCCACATGCTGAGGGGGCACTCCCTCCTGGGCGGCGCAGAGGCCGGTCCGGGTCTCCGCACCTTCCAGGCCCTGAACCCCGCCACGGGGGAGGCCCTGGAACCGGCCTTCGCCGTGGCCACCCCCGAGGAGGTGCACCGGGCCGCCATCCTGGCGGAGGAGGCCTGGCCCGCCCTGGAAGCCACCGGGGGGACCCGGCGGGGGGACCTGCTCCGTCGGGTGGCGGAGGGTCTCGGGGCGATCCGGGAGGAACTCGTGGCCACCGTGCCCCTGGAAACCGCCCTGCCACCGGGTCGGGTCCACGGGGAGCTGGACCGCACCCTGTTCCAGCTGCGCCTCATGGCGGAAGAAGCCGAGGGGGACGCCTGGCGCACCCCCCGAATCCATCCCGGCGATCCGACCCGCCAGCCCCCCCGGCCCGACCTGGTGGCCCGTCGCCAGGCCCTAGGCCCCGTGGCGGTCTTCGGGGCCTCCAACTTCCCCCTGGCCTTTGGCGTGGCGGGGAACGACACCGCCAGCGCCCTGGCGGTGGGCTGCCCCGTTGTGGTGAAGGCCCATCCCCTCCACCCCGCCACCAGCCTGCGGGTGGGTCGGGTGATCCAGGCCGCCGTGGCGGAGCTGGGGCTGCCCGAGGGCACCTTCAGCCTGCTCTTCGACGATGGCCTGGAGGTGGGCCAGGCTCTGGTGCGGCACCCCTCCCTCCGGGCCGTGGGGTTCACGGGGAGCCAACGCGGGGGGCGCGCCCTCATGGACCTGGCCGCCGCCCGACCCCGCCCCATTCCCGTCTACGCCGAAATGGGCAGCGTGAACCCCGTGCTGGTGCTGCCCCAGGCCCTGGCCACCCGGGGGGAGGCCATCGCCCAGGCCCTGGCCGCCTCCGTGACCCTGGGGGTCGGCCAGTTCTGCACCTGCCCGGGGCTGATCCTGGCGGTGGAGGGGCCGGGCTTCGAAGCCTTTCATCGGACCTTGGCCACCACCCTGGCCGCCACCCCCACGGCGCCCATGCTGGGGGCGACCCTGGCCCGGGCCTATGGGGTAGGCCTGGGCCGCCTGGCCCAGCTGCCGGGGGTGGAGGGGGCCTGTCCCCTGGGTCCCGGCCCCAACCTTCTGGTCTGCGGCCTGGACACCTTCCTTCGGACCCCCGAACTCGCCCAGGAGGTCTTTGGCCCCAGCACGCTGCTGGTGCGGGTACCGGACGAGGCGGGTCTGTTCCGCGCCCTCCAGGCCCTGGAGGGCCAACTCACCGCCACCCTGTGGATGGACCCCGGGGACCGGGACCTGGCCCGGCGCCTCCTGCCCCCCCTCTCGCACCTGGCGGGCCGCGTGCTCTTCAACGGCGTGCCCACGGGGGTGGAGGTCAGCCCCGCCATGGTCCACGGAGGCCCCTACCCCGCCAGCTCCGATGGACGGAGCAGTTCCGTGGGCACCCTGGCCCTGGAGCGCTGGTCCCGGTGGGTCTGCTACCAGAACCTGCCCTTGTTCATGGGGGACGCAGGATCTGCGTGACCGGACATCCGTCCGACCCAGGTTCCGCCTGGGAAAAGTTCAGACATCCTGACCCGCCCTGCCGCTTCCAGCAATCTAGCTGTAGGCGGCAAACCGCTGCTTCGAAGCATGGTGGGATGAACGTCCCTGTGCCCGCGTGCGGACCCTTCAAGCCCACCGGATAGCCATCTGAATCCACCGGTGGGTCACAACAACCCGCCGTTGCCAAACTTTGTTGCCATGGCGAAGCAGAAGTCATTCGACCATGGGACCAGGGCCGACTTCGTCAGCCCCCGCAACCCCATGGGGGAGGATTCGAGATGCACAAAGGTACCAAGTTGGCGCTCCTGTGCGGCAGCGTCCCCTTTCTGACCCTGGTGGTGGCCCTGCCTTGGGTCAACCGCTTGGAGCCCTTCATCCTCGGTCTGCCCTTTCTGCTGTTCTGGATCCTGCTGTGGGTGGCGGCCACCCCCTTGGCCCTGGCCCTGGGCTATTACTTGGAGAAGCGCTTCAACCCATCCCGCGAGGAATAACGTGAACACCCCACTTGCCATCATCTTCGCCGTGGTGCTGTTCACCTCCCTGCTGGGGGTCCTGGCGGGCGGACGCCGCAAGATGGACCTGGAGACCTGGACCGTGGGCGGACGCGGCTTCGGCGTCATCCTCGTCTGGTTATTGATGGCCGGGGAGGCCTATACGACCTTCACCTTCCTGGGAGCCAGCGGCTGGGCCTATAGCAAGGGCGGGCCGGCCTTCTACATCCTGATTTACGGCACCCTGGCCTACACCCTCTCCTACTTCATCCTTCCCTCCATCTGGAGGATCGGCAAGGCCCACGGACTGCACACCCAACCCGATTACTTCCTGCATCGCTACCACAGCCGGGCGCTGGCGGTCTTTGTGGCGGTGGTCGGTGTGGCCTTCATCATCCCCTACCTCCAGTTGCAGCTTAAGGGCCTTGGCCTGATCGTCCAGATCGCCAGCGATGGCAAGGTGGGCTCGAGTGCCGCCATGGTGACGGCGTTCCTACTGACCTGCCTCTTCGTCTACACCAGCGGCATCCGCGGCAGCGCCTGGGCCTCCATCGTCAAGGACATCCTCATGATCGCGGCCGTAGGCGTGGTGGGGATCGGCGTTCCCTACATCTACTTCGGCGGCATTGAAAACCTGTTTCGCCAGGTGGTGGCGATGCATCCCACCCATCTGACCTTTCCTGGCGCCACCAAGGTCATGGACGTGCCCTGGGTCATCTCAACGGTGCTGCTCACCGGAGCCGGGTTCTACATGTGGCCCCACCTCTTCGCCAGCGCCTTCACCGCCAAGAGTGCAGACACCCTCAAGCGCAATGCCATCATCATGCCCATCTATCAGATCCCCAACGTCCTGATCTTTTTCGTCGGATTTGCCGCCCTGATGGTCATCCCGGGGCTAAAAGATGGAGACTTTGCCTTTCTCACCCTCGTGGGGAAGACCTATCCACCCTGGTTCATCGGACTGGTGGGGGCCGCTGGAGCGGTGACGGCCATGGTGCCTGCGTCGATCCTGGTGCTCTACGCCTCCACCCTGGTGGCGAAGAACATCTACCGCACCGGCCTTAACCCCACCGCCAGCGATCCGTCGGTGATGCGCCTCTCCCGGATCATGGCCCTGGTGATCGCTCTGCTGGCTCTGATGTTCGCCATCCTGATGCCCCATGCGCTGGTGGACCTGCTGTTGATTGGCTACAACGGCGTGTCCCAATTCCTGCCCGCGGTGGTGTTCGGCCTGTTCTGGCGGCGCGTCGCTTCCACGGCCGTGGTGTCGGGCATGGTGACCGGCCTGGTCATCGTCCTGGTGCTGGTGCTGGGCAAGCGGGATCACTTCCTTGGGCTCAACGCGGGCTTTGTCGCGCTGCTGATCAACTTTGGGGTGACCACCCTGGT
>CAZPUI010000481.1:0-4486 GCA_964589695.1 uncultured Solibacteraceae bacterium
GTGCGCACCAGCAGGGCCCTTGGCCTCAGCGGCATGGCGGATGATCTGGACCACCGGAATCTCGGGGTCCGGGAATCATGCCGCTCCGCTGACAACCTCCGCGCCACAGCCCTCATCGTGGCCTTGGATGTGACGGGTTCCATGCACACGGTCCTGGATGCCATGGCCCGGGTGCGCCTCAACACCCTGGCCACGGAGGTCTATGCCCGCAGGCCCATCACGGATCCCCACATCATGTTCATGGGGGTCGGGGATGTGGAGGCCGGGGACCGAGCTCCCCTCCAGGTCACCCAGTTCGAGGCCGATATCCGTATCGCCAGACAGTTGACGCGGATCTTCCTGGAAGGTGGGGGCGGGGGCAACAGCTTCGAAAGCTACCTCCTGCCCTGGTACTTCGCCGCTCGGCATACACGCATCGACTGCATGCAGAAGCGGGGCCGCAAGGGCTACCTCTTCACCCTCGGGGACGAGGAACCCCAGCCCAAACTGAAGGTGTCGGATATCCGCAAGGTCATGGGATCAGGGGATGGCCAGGACCTCAGCGCCGGGTCCCTGCTGGCCATGGTCTCCCGCAGCTACGAGGTCTTCCACATCATGGTGGAGGATGGCAGCTACTTCCGGAGTGCCGGAGACCGGGTGGAGAAAGGCTGGCGGAAGCTGCTTGGCCAGCGGGCCCTGCGCCTGGCGGACCACACCAAGCTGGCGGAAGTCATCGTGAGCGCCATCCAGATGACCGAGGGCGCCGCCCTGGACCGCATCGTGGACAGCTGGGACCGCAGCACGGCTGGCGTCATCCGGCGCGCCGTGGCGGGCCTGGCCACCCTGCCACGCACGGAAGCCAACGGCCTGGTGCGGTTCGCGTAAGCGTTCGCATAGCTCAAACGCGGTGGGCGCGGACAGAACACGGTGAGCACAGGGCGGCTTTCGGGCGTCTGGGCACGATGATTGAGGTTCGGAGCGAAAAACCTAGAACCACGAAAGGCACGAAGGACACGAAAACCAATTTGAACTTTCGGCACTGTTCTTGAGTAGATTTCGTATTTTTCGTGGTTTCAACGTGCAGATGGCCATGACTGGCCACGCACCCTGTGCTGGGTCAGACACGCACTATCACCTGATATGAGGTCCCCGTGCTTTCTTCGCGTGCTTGCGGGTCTCCGTGTTTCAAGCCCGGAAAGGCCAAATGTTGCCAGGACATTGAAAGGATTCCCTATGTTCAACTCCACGTTCAAAGAGGCAGGATCCAATCAGGACATGAACCGGGCCCATCCCCAGCCAGCCCTTAGGGCTGCGGTCATTGGCGCCCATTTTGGGGACGAGGGTAAGGGCGTCCTCACGGATGCGCTGGTGGCGAGTCAGGAGGTTCCGCCGCTGGTGGTGCGCTTTAATGGCGGGGCCCAGGCGGGGCACACGGTGGTGACCCCGGAGGGTCGGCGCCATGTCTTCGGCCACCTGGGCAGTGGCACCCTGGCGGGCGCACCGACGCTGCTCAGCCGCTTCTTCGTCTCCAATCCCATGCTCCTGGCCAAGGAATGGGAGGACCTGGCGGACCTCGATCCCGTGGTCTTCGCGGACCCCAAGGGCCTGGTGACCACCCCCTGGGACATGCTGGTGAACCAGGCCCTGGAGCGGGCTCGGGGCGCCCACCGTCACGGCAGCTGCGGCGTGGGCTTTAACGAAACCATCACCCGCAGCGAGGACCCGGCCTTCTGCCTCCGGGTGGAGGACCTGGCCCAGGCTGCCCTGCTGGAAGAGAAGCTGGAAGGCATCCGGGACATCTACCTGCCCCGGCGCCTGGAGACCCTGGGCCTGGTGCCGGATGCCACCTTCCAGAGCCTCCTCGCCAGTCCCGAGCTCCGGGCGGACTACCTGCGGGCCTGCGCCTCCTTCACACGGCGCGTCCAGGTCCGACCGGAGGCCGAGCTCCTGGCCCAGGCCCAGGACCTGGTCTTTGAGGGGGCCCAGGGCCTGCTCCTGGACGAATGCCACCCCTGGTTCCCCCACGTCACCCGGAGCCGCACCGGACTGCCCAATGTCCTTGCCCTGGCCCGGGAGGCCGGCCTGGACCACCTGGACGTGGTGTACGTGAGCCGCTGGTACCTCACCCGCCACGGGGCCGGTCCCTTCCCCTCGGAACTGCCCGGAAAACCCTCCCCCGCCATCCAGGACCCCACCAACCAACCCAACGATTGGCAGGGCACCCTGCGCTTTGGCCTCCTGGACCTGGACCTCCTCAGATCCACCATCCACGCGGACTTGGCTGCGGCCCAGGACTTCCCCGTGGCAGCCCACCTGGCCCTCACCTGCCTGGACCAGGCAGGGCCGAGGCTTCCCATTTTGGAGGCCCCTGGCCAGCATCGGAACGTCCCGACTTCGGCCTTCCCTTCCTTCGCGGCCGAGGCCCTGGAGCTGCCCCTGGCCTACGTGGGGAGCGGCGCGGTCCGAAACCAGCCCTTACGGAAACCGGCGTAGGCACCCAAATTGATGCATCGGAGTGCATCACGTTTGCCACCACATGGAGACTCGAGGATGAGCTGGGCACCTTCCTACAAAGCGCAGCCCAGCAGGAAGCCATGAGCGTCAGTGCCTTCCTGGCCCTGCTCATCACCCGAGAGCGCGAGGCCCAGCGGCGCAGGCTCCTGGAAGCGGATTGGGCAGCCTATGCCAAGGAAGGACTCGACGCGGACTACGCCCTGGCGGCCCAGATTGAAGCCGCCGCCGAGTCGCCCCTGCCCTTCAAAACCCCTGCAAGGAAAAGGCGGGGCAAGGCATGAGCCGCTGCCTGCGCGGGGAGATTTGGATGCTGGACTGGAACCCCCACCGGGGTTCGGAGCAGGCGGGCTTCCGCCCTGGTGTGGTGGTCCAGTCGGACCTGGGGAACCGGGCCCCGGGCAACCGGACCACCCTCGTCGTGCCCCTCACCACCCAGGGCCGCCCCTACCTGTTCTACATCCCCGTGCCCGCCACCCCCCTCACGGGCCTGAAGGCCGACAGCTGGGCCAACTGCACCCAGATCCTCACCCTGGACCCGACCCGGCACCACACCCGGCTGGGATGCGTCCCCCCCGAAACCCTGAGGGCCATCGGGCAGGCGTTGATGGACACCTTGGATCTGTCCTGAGGGCAAATCCGATCCATGTTGGCGCTCGGGATTACCCGACAAGACGAGCAGCCAGCAAGGCTTCCGACGGTTACCAGTAGGTTTTCAACACGGAGAACGCGGAGAGCACTGGGGGACACGGGGAATCTACAGCTCCGGGATCCACAGTCTCCTTCGAGCTTGTTGCGGAATCCAGCTTCCTGGCCTGGTTCCAGCAGGGGCGGAGCCAGTGGAGTACACGCGTGTTCTCATAGGCTCCGCCCCTGCTGGAGCGCGTGCGGCCTTGCCGCACGCCCCGCGCCCGCGGGCAGGCCGGGAAGCCTCGGGCTGGATGGCCATGACAAGCAATGCACCCTGTGGTGCTGGGTCAGACAGTCACTTGCACCTGACTTGAGGTCTCCGTGCTTTCTCCGTGTGCTCGGTGGTCTCCGTGTTTCAATTCCTGAAAAGGCAAACATTGCCATGCCGCCAAACTTCGACCCGGCGCGTCAAACGAGGTCCTGGAGGTGTGCAGGGCGAATGCCTAAACCTGCCTGGGCCGAGCACCACAGCCTGGAATCATGTCACCCCTCCAGCGTGGAAAGATCCCCCGGGTCCTGCCCCAGGTACCTCGCCTTGAGCACACGGCGCATGATCTTCCCCGCCTTGTTTTTGGGTAGCCCCTCGCAGAAGAGGATTTCCCGGGGGCTGGCGATGCTGGAGACCCGGGTGGCCGCCCATTGGCGGAGCTTCCGCTCCAGGGCGGACCCGGGCTCAAAGCCCTCGTGCAAGGTCACGAAGGCCACCACCTTCTCAAAGAGCAGATCATCCGGGGCACCGATGACCCCGGATTCCGCCACCTCCGGCAGTTCCAGGAGGGCACTCTCCACTTCGAAGGGGCTCACCAGATGCCCCGCGGTGTTGATCACATCGTCGCTCCGCCCCTGGAACCAGTAGTAGCCATCGGCGTCCCGCAGGGCCGTGTCCCCGGTGTGGTAGAAGCCGTGGCTGAACTTCTGGGCATAGACCTCCGGGTGGTTCAGGTAGGTCTGGAACATGGAGGGCCAGCCGGGTTTCAGACAGAGGGCCCCTGGCACACCGTCGGCGGCGGGGCTGCCATCCTCCAATAGGATGGCGGGTTCGATCCCGTCCACAGGCCTCCCCATGGAGCCCGGGCGCACGGGCAGCCCCGGTCGGTTGGTGATCATGATGGCCCCGGTTTCCGTCTGGAACCAGGTGTCGTGGATCTCCAGTCCCAGCAGGCGCCGGGCCCACTGGATCACCTCGGGGTTCAGGGGTTCCCCCACGCTGAAGATGGCCCGCAGCTTCAGGTCCGGGCGCCTGAAGACCTCGTCCGGGGCCCTCATGAGCATGCGCAGGGCCGTAGGGGCCGTGTACCACACCGTC
>CAZPUI010000482.1:0-4473 GCA_964589695.1 uncultured Solibacteraceae bacterium
ATATGAGGTTGAGGTAGCTTGGCTCGCTTGTTGAGCACGCTTGCCGGAAGGACACAGTTCAAGGATCACCGAATTGCCATGCAGGACAACGGTGAAATTCTGGTGGCCTGGGGACTTCGGCAAGAGCAGGGCACCTATTTATTCCCATCAAGACAACTCTTCCGCGTGTCACCCGCGACCCGAATGCGGACAAAGATCGGTGACAACATCTTGACCACAGGGCGTGCGGGTTGCAGCCTGACCCGTCTGTCGGACGGAACCTTCCTCATCGCAGGGGGAGGTGCCACCGGACGAGCCACCGCCACCGAGGATCTCATCGACACCGCCACCGCCGAAATCTACGACCCGAAAACCGAGACCACCCGGCAGGTCGGCAGCATGCACCAAGCCCGAAGAGGCCACGCCGCCGTGCTCCTACCGACGGGAAAGGTCCTGATCATCGGTGGGAAACAGCATTTGGGGGAATTGAAATACACCTACCCGAATTATTTGGAGGTGTTTGATCCGGAGACGGGGCAGTTCTCTGTCATGGACAAGATGGATTGCGGGTTGACCGAACCACAGGGCGTCCTGATGAAGGATGGCGGTGTGTTCCTGGCTGGGCAGATTCAGGCCCCGATGGAGGCTCCCGCGCAGCCGAAGGCCATGAGGTGGGATGCGGAGTTGAAGAGTTTTAAGTTGGTTGAACCTAACAACTCTGATGCTGACGGCAAGGCCTTGACCGTCGGTAGTTCCCTCACTGGATTCATCGCCGGTAATGACATCAAGATCGACTACATTACGATGAACCAAGGTGTACAGAAATACCTTAATGCCTTTAAACGAGCAGATGATTCTGGAGCATTCCCTTCGGACGAAAATACAAGGACTGGCAATCCTGAAATATCGCCATTGCTAAAAGATTGGAAAAAGAATGTTCCTAGCATTGCAAATCGACCGGCGAAATTGGAATTAATTTTTAGGTCTAGTCATAATTATAATTCTGATCAAACGGCCTGTCTTGTGGCTAAAATTGAGATTTTACCGCCACAGGGAAGCCCATATTCCGCACCTGTACCACGAAATGTGAATGTTGTTCCATGGTTGCGAATGCCACATGTCGAAACCAATTTTATGGCTATTTTTACGCTTAGAAGCGATGAGACTATCCCTGGTGCCAAGATTCGCATTACTTTGGATCCGGATCGCATAGTCAATCCAAAAACCATTCCATTAAATAAATTGCAATTTGATGTTGATCCAAATTGGAAAGTTATGCCTCCATTGAAATTCAAAGTAATTCCTGTTCGATATGTTGACAAAGGTGCCAAAAGTGCCAAAATTCCTCAAGGGATTGATTTGCCTGCACCAATAGTAGATTCGTCAAGGATTAGCTCAATTCGTAACATGCTAATGTCTATTTATCCGATTGCAGATATCGAGTATGTTGGGACATTGCCTGAGCCGGAATTGTTATACGAAGTTGGTAGTTCAGCGCTAAACCCAGTCGAGCCTATCCGTTTGGCATTGGATACTCCACTCCTTAAGGGTTGGGATTCAATACTTGCTGACACCGAGTTTTTACGTGTTACTCAGGTGGGAAAAAGTGAACATATATACACATCTTTACTCCCTGAGGATGTTCCTCAGCCTGAAGGATTAAACATGACTATGGGTGTTGCTTGGCCTGGTTTTCCGCATGCTAGTGATATAATTGGAAATTCTATCGCAAATTTATCATCCGCATTTTTGTGCACTCAAGTTAGCAATCCTACGTACTCAACGATGCCCCATGAAATTGCACATAACTACGGAAGAGGTCATGCTCCAACACCTGGAAGTCCAGGTGTGCCAACTCCAGGGAGTGTCGATCCACAATATCCTTATCCCGATGGACGCATGGGCAATGGTTGGGTGAGCATTTTTGATGTTGTTGGGATGATGGATTATCGTACTCCTGAAGAAAATTCTCGAATGTATGATTTGATGGGATATATCAAGCCGAGGTGGTGTTCTGATTATACATTTGGAGGTATTGCAATGACTATGCGTTATTACCATCAATTAATGCACGGGGCTGCATTGATTTCGCAAACAGCTGGTGGATATGTGAATCACCAAAAAGCCCAATCCATTGATTTGGTTTTAAAAGAATTAAATGTATCTGTTGTCGAGTTGTTCTTTTATTCCGATGGGGATGTGAAACTGAAATCATTTTATGGTGATAAAGTAATTAAGCTGCCTGTTGAGGAGCTTTCTGGTGAGTACTTATTCATTGCTGAAGGGATGGCAGGCGAACGGTATCAGTTTAAATTCAATCCTCGCGAGTGGCGTGAGAATTTAAAGCACGCCAGGATAATAGTGCCAAATCCAGAAAAGTGGTCTAAAATTTGTGTTACAAAAAATGGCGAATTGCAATTTATTAAAAAATTTAACGCCAATCCGAATATTGCGAAAAAAGTGAACAATTTGATTTTGCGCATGAGTGTTTTTGGTAATGCTGAGTCTGCCGATGCAAGCAGCATAACTTCCAAAATAATATTGGATTGGGGAGATTCTATTCCTGAAAGTGCTTCTGCCAGGGTAATTGTTAATTCTCGTGGAAACCTTGTGCCAAATTTCGCGCCTGGGCATCCCATAGTGGAAATTCCCAAAAGGTTGCTCGATATCGATTCTAATCCAATAATTGAAATTCATGCCTATTACGGATTAGTTGAAAAGGTGTGGACCGTTCAATGGGGTTCAATAAAATAGAAATTCGGTTTTCAGGCGAGTTTTCTGTCTGCAGGCGCTTGAACTAGTTATGTCAAGAATTTCCTGAAAGTTCTCTCCAAATAGGTTGGTCGCATACGTCGAAGTTGGCTATTGAATGTCTGGCGGAGCCCGTTCTGGTGGCCATGAAGTCCGTGTTCTCCCTTATTACGGGACTTGCCCCTTCATCAGCGACTTCCGCCGCTCGAAGGTCGCGAGGTCCGCCACGGTCAGGCGTCGGAGGCTCTTCTCGAACTGGGTGCGGAGTTCATCCCAGACCTGGTGGGCGGGGCAGGGGGCTTGGGGGTCGCAGGGGCCGTTGCCCAGGGGGCAGGCGCTGGTGAAGGCGCTGCCTTCCACGGCACAGACCACTTCCCAGAGGGTCAGCTCATCAGGCTTTCGCACCATGCGGAAGCCGCCTTGGTAGCCCCGTTTGCCTTCCACAAAGCCGGCGTGCACCAGGCTGTTCAGGATCTTGCTCAGGTAGGGACCGGGGATCTCCGTGGCGGTGGCCACCTGATGGGCCAGGGTGTAGGCCTCCCCACGCTCCGAAAGGTGGCTCAGGGCTTGGACGGCATAGGCGGTGGTGCTGGAAAGGGAGAGCATGGGGCCTCAGGGCGCGGACACACCGGATAGGGCGAGCACGAGAACAAAGGATACACGGGTCTTGAATGCGTCAAGTCTTTCAAACGCTAACTGATCTGTAGGTTCCAATGCGGGAATCTGAGACGCGGAGCGCACGGAGAAGCAAAGGAGGGCGCGGAGATTTCAGGCAGGCATGACATCTTCGGTCCATTGCCCAAGGTGGGGTGCCCATCGCGAATCTGTCCGGAGGATGTTTCAAATCCCTGACCATGGCGTTCAGTGCTTCACCTGTCAGCCACGCCTACGCGCTCTCTTGCTTCCCTCCGCGATCTTCACGTCTCAGTTTCCCGTCCGAGCCGCCACGACCCGCGAACCCCGGACCTATTGCCACCAGCAACTCGAGCCTTGCGGGTGTGTCGTGGCTCCGAATCAAGCGTTGCGGGCCCCCTGGGGGCGGGCAACACTGAACCCATGGCCCTTCCTTCCCGCTTCCAACCCCTCCTGGGGCGCTTCCTGGTCCTGCTGGACACCTGGAACCGTACCCACGCCTTGACAGGCCTTCCTCCCGGGGTTCGGCGGGAGGAACTGCTGGAGGACGCCGCGCCCCTCCTCCCCTTCCTGGAGCCCCTCCCCGCCGGGGCTCGGGTGGTGGACCTGGGGACGGGCATGGGGTGTCCCGCCGTCGTCCTGGCCATCGCCCGACCCGATCTGGAGATCCTGGGGGTGGACAGCGCCACCAAGAAACTGGCCTTTCTGCGCCAGGTGGCCCTGGAACTGGACCTGCCCAACCTCAGGGCCGTGCAGGGCCGGTTCGAATCCCTCGCCCCCCTGGAAGGCGACCTGGGGGTGGCCAAGGCCGTGGCGCCTCTCGGCGACCTGCTGCGCTGGTGGCAGCGGCACGGGAAGCCCGGCAGCCCCTTCCTGGCCCTGAAGGGCACAACCTGGGCGACCGAGGCGCCCCCCGCTGGATGGGACCTCCGTCCCCACCCCTACAGGCTGCCCACCCGAGGCGAGCGTGTGGTGGTGGAGGCGAGGCCCCTGGACAGGGGCCGCGACCGTGGCCGCAGTACACTCGCCGGATGACGGTGCCGCGGCGGGTCCAGGCCCGCCGACCCCGGGGCTTCGCCAAGCCCGTGCCATGTCCACGGCCGCGGCGCC
>CAZPUI010000483.1:0-4470 GCA_964589695.1 uncultured Solibacteraceae bacterium
AGTCCGCCCGCGCCCAGAGCCTGGGCGAGAACCCCGTCAGCGCCGCCGAGGGCGGCATTCGCATCTTAACGCCCACCAGCGAGCTGCAGTTCGCTGGGCATCCTACCCTTGGCAGCGCTTGCGTCTTGTTGAAGCCGCGGCATCAGGAGGCTACGATCCGCTTGGAAACGGGGCGTGGCATCGTCAGTGTTCGTTTGGATCCCGTAGGCAACGGCGCGCGCTTTGGCTGGCTGACCCAGCCCATCGCCGCCACCACAGACCAGCACCCGCTGGGCCTGGGGGCGCACCCCGAAGGCAGGGTGCACCAGGGCCTCGTGGTAGCGGTACTCGTCCGCGGAAGAGAACTGCAGGTTCCCGTTGAGGAAGAGCTGGAAGCTGCCCCTTCCCCGGGTGAGCACGATGCGCTGGTAGGGGGTGTCCTTGGCGTAGACGATCTCATCCGCAAAAATCTCTTCCTCCACGCTCAGGGTGAACCAGTTGGCCCCGAAGAAGGCGGCCACCAGGAGGGCCAGCACCGCCAGGCTGCGGACGCGCAGGGCCGTGAGGGAGACCAGCTGGGTCCTCAGGAGGTGGGTGGACCAGAGCCCCACCCCCGCGTTCAGGATGCCGAAGGCCAGGCTGGAGCGCACCAGACCCAGCTTGGGCATGACGAACAGCGGGAAGAGCAGGGAGGCCCCCAGGGCACCGATGTAGTCCAGGGTGAGCACCTGGGCCACCAGATCCTTGAAACGCACGTGGTGGCGCAGGATCCGCATGAGCAATGGGATTTCGAGCCCCACCAGGGTGCCCACCACGGTCACCAGGCTGTAGAGCACCACCCGGAAGACATGGGTGCTGGCGAAGGCCTGGAAGAGGAGGATCGCGCTGAGGCCGCCCACCAAGGCCACGGCCAGCTCCAGGTCCACGAAGCGCTGGGCCACGCCCCGGGTGATGAACTTGGACAGGTAGCTGCCCAGGCCCATGGCGCTCAGGTAGACCCCGATGACCGTGGAGAACTGGAACACCGAGTCCCCCAGCAGGTAGCTGGCCAGGGTGCCGGCCACCAATTCATAGATCAGGCCGCAGGCGGCGATGATGAAGACCGTGATGAAGATCAGCGGGGCCTGGAGCGGCTCGTGGGTGCCGGGCTCGGTCGGGGAGGGGTCCGGGTCCTGGGAGGCGTTTGTCATCCGTGGGTCAACTCCGGGGTCATCGGGTGGGGTGCAGGAAAAGGTGGGGCCCTGCCTTCGTTCCGGATCCTCCCTGCGAACGGGGTCGGTACCCGCGTCCCCACCGGCGGTGGCAGCCTGGGGGAGGCTTGGGATTCACAGGTGCCCCTGCCTGCGCACAGTCAAGGCACCACCTGGGCGCGGCCATGGGAGGAGGTGGACATGGAGCCCAGGCCAAACCACCGGTGGGGCGTTCGGAGGATCCCCTGGCTGGAATCGCCGCCGGTCGCGCCTAGCCGTGGATGGCCGCGGCGATGATGATGGAGATGCCCAGGATGAGGCTGCCCAGGACGATGCCCAGGGCCGTGTTCTGGTCCACCTCGATCTCCTTCTGGAGGGAGAAGGGCAGCACCTTCACGAGGACCAGCCACACGACGGCCAGGATGCCCAGTCCCAGGCCACAAAAGATGGCGGCGGTCTTGACGTGTCCGATCAAGTCGTAGGATTGCATTACTTACCCCCACGGAATCCGTTGTTGTGCAGGAAGGTGCGCCACGCGCCGGGTGTCTGTCGAACATTGGGTGGCATCTCGGCCCGCTTGCGGGCGCCGAAGTATTCGCGGCCAAAGAAGGCATGGTTGCCCAGGAACCAGAAACCGCCACCCAGGGCGAGCAGGTAGAACAGCTTCATCTCAGCCTCCCGTGCTCGTATACATGCTGTTGGCCCAGCGCCGTCCCTCGAAGGCCGACTTGCGGATCAGCTGAACCAGGGGCGGGATGAGGATGAAGAGCAGGGTGATCCAGTAGTAGCAACTGTGCATCGCCCCCATGCGCAACTCCACGGTGAAGGTCTGCACGGGTGGGGTGCTGCCCTCCCACTGGGGCGCCAGGCGCAGGAGGTAGGTGCCCTTGGGGAGGGCGCTGAGGTAGACGTTCTCCTTCTGGCCCCCCTCGCTCCAACTCTCGCCGCCATCACTGCCGTGGTAATAGCTCACGGGAGCCTGGAAGAACTCCACGGTGTTGCTGGTCTGGCTGGCCAGGGCCCCATCCACTTCCAGCCAGGCATTGCTCACGGGAGCCTTGACGATCACTTCCAGGTTCTTCGACCCGTCCTTGAGTTCGATGGGGGGCGAGAAGAAGACCACCTCGCCAGCCTCCGGGCTGGTCTGGCCTTCCACCGGGGCAAGTTTGGCCATCTGGGCCCGGGCGGCAGCCTCGGCCAGGTCGAAGGTCCCGGAATAGAGGAGCGAATTCCGGTGGGTGGCGCACTGGATCATCATCACCAGGAACCAGAGTCCCAGGGCCAGCCACATCCACTTGAAGACTTCCTTGGTTTTCTGGATGTGGGGGTTGGGTTGGTGGGGGGCAATGCCCACTTGGGGAATGCGCGGGGACTGGAGGGTGAAGGCGGTCCAGACCTCGTCGGGTTGCAGGTAGGTGCTCAGGCTCCAGTTCACCTCGGCCCCGCCGCCCTTGTGCTTCTGGTGCTCCATGGCCAGCAACTGAGGCGCCTTGGTGAATTCCCAGACCTCGGCTCGCTCCCCCTGTTCGACCTTCCAGTAAAACTCGCCGTAGACCCCCACCACGGTGGCGGTGTAGTGCTGGAAGCCCTTGAGGTGTTCGCCCTTGAATTCCACCAGGCGATCGTTGAGCTTGCGGACCTCCGCCGGGGGCACATGTTCCGCCAGACTCCAGTGGCCCTCACTCTCCACGAGCCAGAGGAAGGCATGGGCCGTGGTGTCCAGCAGGAGATACTCGGCCCAGTGGAAGGTCTCGTCATCGAGGGTGCAGGACCGCACCATGAAACCGGCGCAAATCACCTTGCGATCCCGCAGGGTGCCCTCGGTGCCCAGGGGGATGACCATGTTGGGGGCGGGCTGCTTCAGGGACTTCAGGTAGGTCAGGCGGCCTTCGCTGGCATCCAGCAGGCTTCCGCAACTGGGGCAACCCACCCGCTGGGCCTGGTCCGGGGCCTGGAGCTTGAGGGGCGAGGCGCAGTGGGGGCAGGGCAGGCTCTGGGCCTTGACCCTGGGGCCGCTGGGGCGGCTGGAGCCCCCGTGGAGCTTGAGCTCCGCCAGGGTGGTCTCCCGGCCCGAGAAGAAGAGGGGAGGCTGTTCGCTGTAGTCCAGGGTGGCGAAGCCACCATTGGGGGCACTGAGGTCCGCAAAGGGGTAGGCGGATTCCAGATCCACGTCCCAGGGAATCTCGCCCTCGGCGGAGGCCACGGTGGCCTGGCTCGTTTCCCCCACCACCCAGGTGCCCAGGGCGCCGAAATTCAACGTACCCCCGGGCTGGAGCACCTCCACGGGGGGGGGCGCCAGGGTGAGGTTCTGGCGGAAGGTCAGGTAGTACCGCCCCTGGGCCTCCGCCAGCCAGCCCCAGTGGTCACCCGCAAAGGACAGGTACCACTCGTCCCAGACCCCGCCCAGGGGATGCCGCATTTGGGTGCGCCCGACAATCTTGAAGGCGTGCTCACCGAAGCGGCCCTCCATGCCGAGGACCAGGGGCGACCCGGTGTTCACCAGGTCCGCCACCTTGCCAATCAGCTTGGGGTCACGGTCCGTACGGGCCGACAGGGCCCGACAGTAGTTGCAGACAGCCACCATGGTTCCGGGCCGGAAGCTCAGGGGGGCACCACAGGAGGGGCAGTTGACGCGGATATCAGCCATGGGAGGAACCAAGGGGGATTATGGCACCGCGCCGCCCTTGTCCAAGGGGATTTCTACAGTGCGGGAAGGATCCGACCCAGGGCGGCATCGAGTACCTGGGGCTCGGTCAGCAGGCTGAGGACAAGGAAACGCTCCCCCGGCAAGTCGTAGAAGCTGCCTGGATGCACTAGAACGCCCAGGTCCTGGACCAGCCGCAGGGCGCAGGCCTCGGCGGATTCCAGGGCGGGGCGACGGAGGAGGACGCTCCAGCCCCCACCCACGGCCAGGCGGTCCAAGGAGGGGTGGGCGGCCAGATGGGCGTCCAGGCATGCCAGGTTGGCCCGCAGGCGAGCGTGGATGGCCGCCTGGATGCCTGGGGCCTGGGCCAGGGCTGGGGGACCCAGGACCAGGGCGCCGATGCTCACGGAGAGGTATTGATCCGTCAGGAAGGCCAGGGACTCCAGGTGGTGGGCGGCCAAGGCCCCCTGGGCCAGGATCCACCCCAGCTTCACCTGGGGCAGGGCCGCCACCTTGCTGAGACCTGAGAGTACGAACACGGGGCAGGGGGGCTCGGGGTCCTCCAGGGCCGTGGGCAGGTGGTCCGACACGGGCTCCAGCGTGTAGTCCGCGAAGACCTCATCCACCAGGAGGGCCAGGTTCCGCTGGGCACAGAAG
>CAZPUI010000484.1:0-4460 GCA_964589695.1 uncultured Solibacteraceae bacterium
GCGAGTCCGAACGCCTGGGGAACCGCCTCTTCCTTCCGGCCTTGGCCATCCCGGCGTTGACCCTGGTCGGCGTGCTGGGCCTCAAGCGGATCGTGGTGGCGGGGCGGCCGCTGCTGGATCCCGCCAATGCGACGCTGGTCAGCCTGGGCCTGGCCTGCGTCCTCGCCCTGGCCCTGGCGCTCCGCACCACCGGCGGCCGGACCGCTTCGGCGCTGGCGGAAGGCGGCCGCCTGGTGGACGCCATCGGCTGGGCGGCCATCCTGCCCCTCTACCTGGCCACGCTGGGCGCGGTCTTCGCCAAGGCGGGCGTGGGCGAGGCGGTGGCCTCGATCCTCACCCGCAGCCTGCCCCTGGGCAGCCCGACGACGGCGGTCCTGGCCTACGGCCTGGGCATGGCCGTGTTCACGATCATCATGGGCAACGCCTTCGCCGCCTTCCCCGTGATCACCGCCGGCATCGGCCTGCCGGTGCTGGTGGGCGTCCACCACGCCAACCCCGCCGCCATGGCCGCCATGGGCATGCTCACCGGCTACTGCGGCACCCTGCTGACCCCCATGGCCGCCAACTACAACCTCGTCCCCGCCGCCCTCCTGGAACTGCACGACCCCAACGCCGTCATCAAAGCCCAGATCCCCACCGCCCTCGCCCTCTTCGTGACCAACCTCGTGCTGATGCGGCTGCTGATCTTCCTCTGAACGGCAGGCGCTGTCCGATAGATGGGAGGCTCCATCTCCAAGAACGCAGCACCGGAGGTGCAAGTGATTGGGAGGGCAGCGCGGGGCGCTGTCCGATAGATGGAGGCAGCAGCGACGCGGTAAACTGGAGCCCTTGCCGCCTTAGCTCAGTTGGTAGAGCAGCAGCTTTGTAATCTGCAGGTCGACGGTTCGATTCCGTCAGGCGGCTCCAAAGAACATGCCTCTCAACCCCGCACCAGCACTTGGTTCTGTGGGGTTTCCTCCATCCTGGCAATGACCGTTGAGCACCCGCAGGTGTACCTATATTGTAGGTCTTTTCGGGTCCAGTGTCCCCAGAATGCCCCAAGTATTTTCGATGGAGATCCGCATCAGCACTAGCTTTGGACCGGGGTAGGGTTTTCCCAGGTGTCCCAACTGATCTGACGAACCCCAGGGGTGGTCTACCTTCGAACCGATCTCCACTCCACCTCTCCCATTAGGAGGCGGGTTTAGGGTTAACCAGTGGGGGTGTATGTGGGGAGAGTGTATAGAGAGCAGCAACACAGCAGCGTCCCCAGCAACGCCAGTAGAGTCCTGACGCATCGCCACCCAGCTGCCACTCGTCACCGTGTGGGGTCGTCAAGTGGGTGTGGGTTGATCTGATTGCCCCGCCAGTCCCAGGTTCGCCCACACCCTGCTGATGCCCTGGTGCTGCCAGTTACTGACTTCAGTAATCCCACCCTGTTGACGATGCCCCGGTGCTTTGGCTGCGAAGGTCAGTTAAGATTCGTATCAACAGTTTCGCCCCTGGAGCACCGATGCCCTGCAGCCGCCCAGCACTGACACCCCGCAGCTGCCCTGGGCTGGTCCGTCGGGTGGTGGTGCCGGTGCTGGCAGGGTGCCTGGTGGCTGCCCTGGGGTGCAGTGGTGGCGGCGGTGGGACGACCCCTGCACCCACACCTGCTAAGCCCAATGTGGTCGTCCTGAAAAGCACCGTCACTCTGGTAGACACCGTCGTCCAAAGCGGTGGACCGGTGACGGCATCCATCGACCTGTTGGTGGGCTACGACAACAGCAGCACGCCTGTGCCGGTGATCGACTCCGTGACGCTCAAAGGGGTGTCTGCGGGGCAGCCTGACATCAATTTCACAGTTCCAGTCAACGGCACCAATGTGCTGTCCATTGCCCCTACAACCCAGGCAAGCACGGTCTCAGCGGACGCAACTTACACCTTCACTGGGACGATGAACGTCAAGGACGTCCAGAGCAACAACGCGATCAAGGCGTACAGCCTGACGGCTGCCGGGGCACTGCTCGTCAAGAAACCCGCGCTGCCCCAACTTGTGGTTACGGGCAGCCTGACCATCACTCCAGCCACATTGGAGAGCCACGACCCCATCGCTTATCACATGGTGGTGAGCAGCTCGATGTTGAACTATGGTGGGAGCGGAGTTCCTCTAATTTCTGATTATCAACTTGATATAAATGGAGATGGTATCAATGACCAACTTTTTACTCCACCGCTTAATACTACGAGTGTTGATTATACTGATAATGCGATAGCTACTTATGTATCAATTACAACTATATTTTCACCAAGATTGACAGCCAGAGTACTCAATCCTTCGACTGGGCAAGTTGAAGCTTTCACCTTTGAAACCACCTACACTGTCAACCCAGAAAAAGATGGATATGCGGCAAATTATGTAGATTCTAAAGCGTACATTATGGACCCGAATAATAACGACTATATTTGCAATTTTTTAGCGACTTCCCAAAATCTTGATCCGGGAACCCCTGAAGAGTGGAAGGCAGTTTTCGTTCAAGGATTTGATGGAGTTACCTCAAACACTAATTTAGAAATTACTCAATTGGTATTCAATGATCGCGCAAAACAAATTATTATTCAAGTGACTTATGGTGGTGGAATCCTGGCATATGGGGCAAGTTGGACGAACCTAACACCCGAAATAGCGCGAAATTTTGATGCCTTCAGAGTAGGATGCAAAGCAAAAATTCCTTAAATTATGTTATTAATAAGTTTCACCAACCCGTTCACCCAGCCATTCCCCCACTCCATCCGGTCCCCAGGTACCCAAGCACCTCGTGTCATAAATGAGAAATAATCTCATTTTGGTATGTGAGGACCGTAGGCTAACCTCGAATCTCAGCGCTCTTCGGTTGATCTACCGCATCGGTTTTCGCGATCCAGAAGCGTGCAATTGAACCAGCAGCCGAGGCAGGTTGCTCACGAAAGTCTGTTCGATTTCGTGGTGGTACCTAGTAAAGCTGGGGAAGTCCCTGGCACTAGGAGCCAGCCATGGACAAATCCCCACGCGCCCAGATCGACGCCATCCCCAAGGCGCACCAGCCCCAGAACCCATATCAGAAGGTGCCGCGCCCCAAGCCACTGGAAGGCAGTGGATGGCGTGCCGTTGATGTCTGCTGCCCTGCCCGAGCATGGTCTGGATCTCAGTGATGGGTGTCCCCGCTTCTGCATGGAGAGAAGCGAAAGTCGCCCTCAATCGGTGCTGCCCCACGGCACCAATTCCGAGCTTCTCGCAGACTCGCTGGAGTGCCCTTTTACAGAACTGTGGTCGGTGTGGTTTCAGATCCGCAGCAGGAAAGACATATTCCGACAGCTGTACCTTCGTCATTGCATGGATGGACTGCCACAACCAACCCGGGATCGGAATGGTGCGAGATCCTCGATTCTTGCTTTTGCCCACGGTGTAGGTTTGTAGGTCGAGGTTGAACCATGCCCATTTCATTCCAAGCACTTCCGACTCCCGGAGACCCAGCCCGATCATCACTCGCAGCATCACCGGGATGTGGGAATTGCGAGCCGAGGAATCCAGAGCCATCAGGAAGTCCTTCACCTTAGATCTTGGGACGGTTGGGCGCGGCTTCCGCTGCACCCTTAGCGGCTTCACTTGGAAGGGAATCCGGTCAATGAGGTGCATCTTCAGGGCATAGCCGAAGAGGAGGCGAATGACGCGAAGCAGGTGATTCGCCGTCACTGGACTCCTTCCAGCCTCCAGGAGCTTGTTGCGTGCATCAAGGACATCAGAAGTCGTTACATGGTCGAGGCGCGTCATTGCTAGGGTCGATGGGATCCAGATCCGCATGAACTCCTCAACCCTGCGCAAGTGCTTTTCGCAGTGGATGTGCTGGTGTGCCTTTGCCCATTCCTTTGCCAACTCGGAGAAGGTAGGGATGTGGGTGATGATTCGATGCTGCCCGCTGAGAATCTCTCGACGCTTCCCTTCAAGGATCTTCTTGGCAGTGGGCAGGTCGGTTGCTCGGGTGGATCCGTGGAAGCGTTGCCCGTTGATTCGGAGTTGGTAGTGCCATACAGCTCCGACACGCTTCAATCCGGGGTGGGTGGTTGCCATTGCTCGCCTCGTGGAAGAGGCGGGGCTCATGGGGCAAAACAGGCGAGGTGTGTCCCAGGAAAGTCCCAACTGGGGGATCTGCTTTCCATAAGACCCAATGGAATCAGTAAATATTGCGTGTTGAGAGGGATATTTGTAATCTGCAGGTCACCCGTTCGATTCGGGTAGGCGGCTCCAGTAAAATCCCCCAACGAGGAATCGGATGAGCGCGCGGGACCGATGCCTCACCCCAATCCCGCCCTCACGATGTCCCGCACGCCATTGATCATGAACTGGACGCCAATGCAGACCAGCAGGAAGCCCATGATCCTGGACAGGCTGTCCACTCCGTTCACACCCAGGATCCGCTTCAGGTAGTGGGCGCCGCGCAGCACGATCCAGGAAATCAGGG
>CAZPUI010000485.1:0-4448 GCA_964589695.1 uncultured Solibacteraceae bacterium
GCGTCCCCATGCTGAACCGCCTGCTCTTTCCCCTGGGGGCCCTGCTCGCCGTGGCGGTCCCCATCGTGAGCATCGTGCAGAAGGAAGTCATCCTTCGCCGAAGTCGGCCCGTGCTCCTGGAACTGGCCCCGGTGGACCCCCGCTCGCTCATGCAGGGGGACTACATGGTCCTGGCCTACCAGGTGGCCCGCGGATTTCGATGGGAATCCCGGGATGGCCATCTGGTGCTGAAGGACGATGCCCGTGGGGTGGCCGACTTCGTGCGGGTCCACGAGGGTCAGCCCCTGGGGCCCGGCGAATACCTGCTGCGCTTCCGGGACCGGGGTCGAGGCACTCGCCTGGGGGCCGAAAGCTTCTTCTTCCAAGAAGGCAAGGCGCAGCACTACCAAAGGGCCAAGTATGGCGAACTGAGGGTCACAACTTCCGGAGACGCCGTGCTGGTGGGACTCCGGGACCAGGATCTGAGGGAACTGGGCAAGGCCTTTTAAACCGTTCTGCGCGCGGGGAGACACCACAAAGCATCAACGTCAATCGAGTCAGCATTGAGCTCGAATTTGGCTGGGACCCTAAGGGCATTCATGCGAACCGCACTGCGGGAGAGATACTTTCCATCGGAACTTTATCTCGTTAAATCCAGCCAAATACCGATTGAAAGCCGCAATAATAACTCTACAAAGATCAAATCAAACCACAAAATTGAATTTTTCAAACACCCTTTTGTGGCTTTTGTGTTTTTGTGGTCAATTTTCTTTTACCACAAAAACACAAAAAACTCAAAAAAAGAAAAAGAAAAATTGAATTTGTGTTCATTCATAACTGCATCACGAGCCATATTTGCCCCTGTGGTTTGCAAAGTTGGATATCAATTTACAAATTAGGTTATTATATAATTGAAAATCAAAAATGCCTCCCTAATGGGAGGCATTTTTTGGGGTGTGGCGATTATTTCTTTTCGGGTTGTTCCTTGGCCTTGGCTTCCACTTCCTTCAGGAGTTTCTGGAGCTTTTCGATCTGCTTCTTGATCTGTTCCGCCTCTTCCTTGGGGTCCCCTTTTCGAATGGTGTAGTACCCCATTCCCACGCCCTTGTGGGCCGTCAGGTCGCTGCCTTCGGTGACGAAGACCTTGTGCTTGCCATCCTTATCCTCTTCGATGCGGGTCTCGATGCGGATGGGCTTGCCGTCCTTGGCACCCTTCTTGACCACCTCGATTTCTTCGAGGATGTCGTGCTTCCCAGGTTTGCCAATGATGATTTTGTGTTTGCCATCCTTGCCCGCTTCCACCCTGGTTTCGAGATGGAGTTCCTTGCCATCCTTGCCCACCCAGGCAAGCCCATCCTCCAGGCTTTCCACCTTCACATCCCCATCCTTGGACTTGAAGTAGAAGCGCTCCATGTGTGGAGCCGGCAACCTCATTTTCCCCTCAAAGAATTCCATGTGGGGTGTGGCACTGCCCCCGCTGGACGTGCCCGACCGGTAGGTGAAGATCCTTGGTTTTCCGCCCTTGGTGGCTTCCTCCTCCACTTCCACGCGGTAGGACTTGGTGCCCGCCTTGCCGGGCTCCACCTTGACCTCCAGGCCCTTGAGTTCACCCAGGATCTGCCTTACCCAAACCTCATCAGCGCCCTTCAGGGGGGTTTCCTTCCCATCCACGGTGAGGGTTTTGGCATCCTTCTTGAAGGTGACCTTCTTGCGGCTGGGTGCTTCCCGCACGGACAGTTCGATGGAGCCATCCTCCCCCAGGTTCACGCCGGTCTCGCTCTTGGGATCGAGCTTCGCATCCCCCTTCAGCTGGAGGTCGATGCGCCGGTCCCCCTCCTGGAGCACCATGCGGCGAGTCTCCTGGGGCTTCTTGTCCTCGGCGAATCCCATGGCCGCACTGGCGCCCAGAATGGCGACGGCCAGTGCGGTGAGGATGCCCGCGCGGGCGCTGGGCAAGGGGGGGGCGGGGAGCAGGATTCTGCGGATGCGATTCATGAGGTTTCCTCCGGTGGCCGCGGGGGCCATCTGGTGCAAGGTGAAGGTGGACGTGCGCAGGGTTTCGAGGTCCGCCAGGGCCCGGGCGTAGCGGAGGGGTTCCCCCACCAGGGCGATGGCCAGGTCATCCGCTGCGTTCTCCCGCTCCGCCCGGATCTGGCGGCTGAGCCACCAGGTGGCCGGATGGTAGAAGAGCAGCGTTTCAAGGACGTTCTGTACAAGGTTGAAGAGGTAGTCGAAGCGGCGGACATGGGCCAGTTCATGGGCCAGGATCGCCTCCAGGGCCGTGGGCGTGAGCCCCAGGAAAGCGGAGGCGGGCACCAGCACCACGGGCCGGAGCCAACCCACCACCATGGGGGTGGCCACCAGGGTGGAACGCAGGAGGCGGATGCCCGCGGGCAGGCCCAGGTCCCGGGCCAGGGAAGCCAAACGCGCCTGCCATTCGGGCTCGGCGGGTTCGGTGGCCTTGACCCGCAGGCGCATCAACCAGGCCCATCCCAGCCCCAACCGTGCCCCCAGGATGGCCACACCCCCAAGCCAGGCCAGGGAGGCGTAGGGCAGCCATGGGTCGAGCCCCGCCCTGGGGGGGGCGAGCCCCGGGGACCACGCCAAGGGGGCCGAGGCCTTCTCTGGCAGGAGGATCCCAAAGGTAAGGGCCACCAGCAGGGCCTGGAGGACCAGGGCCCCATAAGCCACGGCATAGCGGGTGGAGGCGGCCTGACGCCGCACCAGGGACAGGGCCCCCCAGGCCAGGATCCCCAGCACCACCCCTTGCCAGAGGCTGTGCAGCAGGGCCCCGCCCAAGGCTGCCATCCAGGGGGTCTGCAGGGTGATCATGCCTGCTCTCCCACCTGGTCCAGCAGGCGACGGATTTCCTGCATCTCCTCCGGAGTGGCGGCCTGGGTGGAGAGGGCCTGGATCACCAGCTGTCCCGAGCTCCCCATGTAGGCCTTCTCCATGAGGTCATGGAGCAGGTGCCGCTGGGTGCTCTCCTGGCTTTGGGAAGGACGGTAGACATGGAGTTTGCCCGTGTCGTCCCGCGCCACCAGACCCTTGTCCGTCATGATCTGGAGGAGCTTGAGCACCGTGGTGTAGCCCAGGTCCCGCTGTCGCGCCAAGGTGTCGAAGACCTGCCGCACCGTGCTCGGGCCGCGGTCCCAGAGCACACGGAGGATGGAGAGTTCGGCATCGGTGGGGCGAGGGGACACGGGTCCTCCAAGGGTACGAAGCAATGGGTACGATACGCTTCGTCAGATCTAATGCAAGCACTCCAAAGGAGGTTCCCGGAGGTTTTTTGTTGGGCAACGAACCCAGCCAGGCCCATCCCAGGACGGGTTTCAAAGGGTTTCTCCAGGTTCGGGCATGATGGTGCCTTGGAGACATTGTCATGCGAGGTCTGTCCGCCCTGATCCTCACCACCGCCGTGGCCCTGGCCCAGGATCCTCCCATCCAGGAACCGGCCCTGCGGGCCCACCTGTCCTTCCTGGCCAACGACCTTCTGGAGGGTCGGGGCATGGGCCAGCGGGGCGGTGACCTGGCGGTGGCCTACCTGGAATCCCAGCTCCAGGCCATGGGCCTCCAGCCGGCGAATGGCACCAGCTTCCGCCAGCGGGTGGACCTCATCGCCTCCAAGCTGTCCCCCGCCCAGAGCCGGGTCCGCTTCGTCAACGGCGATCAGTCCCTTCAGTCCACCTTCGTGGAAGACATCGTCTACGCCTGTGGAACAGCCGAGCCCATCCTCGACCTCACCGCCGGGATTGTGTTCTGTGGCTACGGAATCCAATCCCCGGAGCACCGTTGGGATGACTTCAAGGGCCTGGACCTCCGGGGCAAGCTCCTGGTCTTCCTGGCGGGGGAGCCCGCCCCCACGGCCGCGGAACCCAAACTCTTCGAGGGCCCCAGCCTTTCCATCCATGGCCGCTGGGATACCAAATTCGACCTGGCCGCCCGTCTGGGGGCCGCCGGGGTCCTCCTGATCCACACCACGGCAGGGGCGACGTACGAATGGTCCGTGGTGCGCACGGGTTTTGAATCCGAACGGTACCAGTTGGCCAACGGCGCCACACGGACCCAGCTCCAGGGCTGGATCCAGGAATCCCTGGCCCATCGCCTCTGCCGCATGGCCGGCTGCCAGCTGGACGACCTGCGCCAGAAGGCCCTGGACCGTGCCTTCCGACCCATCCCCCTGAACCTTCGGCTGGAGGGCCATCTGGAGAGTCGGGTCCAGCGGCTCAGCCAGTACAACGTGGCGGGCATCCTCCCGGGCACGGACCCCGTGCTGGCCAAGGAGCTGGTGATCTACAGCGCCCACTGGGACCATTTCGGAAAGCAGGACGGACGCATTTTCAACGGCGCCGTGGACAACGCCAGCGCCCGCGCCGGGGTCCTGCCCCTCGCCAAGGCCCCCCACCCGAACCCCCCCCGCCCCCCTCAGATCTTCCTTCTTCTGTGCGGGGAAGAGCCCGGCCTCCCGG
>CAZPUI010000486.1:0-4446 GCA_964589695.1 uncultured Solibacteraceae bacterium
CCCCGGGCCGCCCCCCCGCCCAGGCGCCTGGGAAAGCGCGGCAGGGGCGGCTTGGGACGGTCGAAGAGGCCCTCGGCCCGGGGCTCCGCCTCCAACCGCCGCAGCCGGGTGGCCAGATCCCCCTGCCCCTCCTGCTCGCAGTGGGTCACGGAAAACGTCAGGCTGCCCCCGGGGATGTAGAGCCCCAGGCTTCCGCGCACCAGCACGCGCTGGCCATCCTTCGGCACATGGCCCAGGGTGCGCTGCTGCCCGGCCCATACCGCGCACTGCAGGCTGGCCCCCTCCTCCTTCAGGGAGAAATACCAATGGCGGCCGGAGGTGCGCAGGTTGGAGACCTCACCCAGCACCGAAACATTGGCAAAGGGCGCCTCCACCCGGGCCTTGACCCGCTCCAGGAGGCGCTTGACGGAGATGGCTTCATCCATAGGGTCCAGTCTACAGGTGGAACCACAGCGCATCCTTCAACTGCTCAGCGGTCTTGGGCTTCCGGTTTTTCAACGCCTCCGAAGGCATCCACCCAGGCCCCAGGAGGATGCCCGTGAGGGCGGCCGGAGGCCCCAGGCACTCCGTGACGGTGAACTCCATGGTGGGGGGACTGGCCGCCTCCAGGTTCCAAAGGTTCCGCCACAGGGGCATCACCTGGTAGAGCCGGTCCCCCACCTCCGTCACCGACTGGCCCGTGCTGGCCCAGGGCGGCGGAAGCTGGGCCAGGGTCACACCGTTGTAGTCCATGCTGCGGACGGGGTCGTTGAAGAGCCCGCATACGGCACTGCGGGCCCCATGGACGATGCCGAAGCTGGGTCCGTAGATGGAGATCCCAGGCACCGGGTCGGGTTTGCCATCGGAATCCGAGGGCAGATGAAGGGGATGGACCACGTAGTTCTGCCCGAGCCCCGTGGTGTACACCCTGCCCTGGGGGTTGGCTCCGTGCATCCAGTCCAGGGCATTGAGGGCCGCCGCGCGGTACGCGGGGTTCTCGCTCACCATGTGGGCCGCCACCAGGTGCAGGATGGGGAAGAAGGTGTTGTTGCCCCAGCCCATGAGCACCCAGTAGCCCTTCCCCACCTCGTGCCAGAGTTTGCGGTAGGCGTGGGTGGCCTGCTCGGCCTTCCAGGTGTCGGCGGTGGAGAGAATGCCTGCCTTGGCGTAGTCCCCCCAGCCTGCGGGGAATTGGTCGGCGTGCTGGACAAGTTCCAGCCAATCGAAGGCCGTGCCCCGCCAGTAGAGGGCATCCACCATGGCGCGCATGACCGGGGTCATCTCTGGGGCCTCCAGGGCCGAGCGGTAGGCCGGGTCTCCCGTGGCCAGCCAGAGCTGGATGAGGGCCTTGAGTCGGGTCTCGGGGGCGAGGGTGGGGGGCTCGATCCAGGTGGTGGTCTGGCCCTTCCATGTGAAATGCATGGAGATCCGGGGCAGCACCTGGTAGCTGGTGTGGGCAAAGGCGTAGGCTCGCTTGGCACTGTCCAGGAACAGCGTGGCCTGGTCCGTGGCCCCGGCCTTCTGAAGGGCCCGTGCCACTCGAGCGGCATGCTCGGCGTACTGAAGGCTGGAGTTCCGCGTGGCCATGCCGCGGTAGTAGGGTTGGGTGTCCTTCCCCGGATCGTCGATCTTGGGATGGGAGGTGGCCTCGATGACCATGGCCACCCGGCCATCGGGCTCCTGGATGCGGCGCCACACATCGCAGCCCCAGATGGCCTCGTCCAGGATGTCGGGGATCCCGTTGCCACTCTCCGGAAGGTTCAACTGACCGTCCGTAAAGTGGCTGGGGTAGGCCAGGTAGGCCTCGCACAGGTACTCGGTGATCAGAAGGTGGGCATAGCCCCGGTGCTCGTAGTCCGCGGCATCGTGGTAGCCGCCGGAAGCCTCGGAGACGATTTCGTCCGTGGCGGTGGCCTCGATCACCTGGAAGCCGATGGAATCCAGGTCGCTGGGGAAGGAGCCATCGGCGTTCATGAAGCCCCAGCCCTCGGCCCGGTGGTCCCCGAAGGCATCCAGTTCCGTGGGCAGCAGGCACTTTCGCACGGGAAAGTGGATGTCGCCCCGGGCCCAGGGGGTCCGGGCGGGATCCAAGGGGCTGCAGCGCTGATGGTAAAGTCCCCGCATGTGGACGTAGAAGGCCTCCCCCATGGCGTTCTGCCCGAGTTCAAAGGCCCAGGAGCGGCCCACCCCCGGCACCTTGAGGTAGTACCGTCCCGGCGTCGTGTAGGGAGAGAAATCGAGCTGATAGACCTTCTCCCCCGAGAGCAGGTAGCCCCCCACGGGGACGCTTTCATCTCCCCGGAAGGTGATGGTTCCGGAGAAGACCTGCTGACCGTCGGATTCGCGGCAGAGGTGGAAGGGCTGGTTTTCAAAGCGAGTAAGGTCCAAAGCCCCTCCCGCTGCCCCCAGCCAGCTGCCCAGGTAGGCGTACTTCCCGGGGGCATCCGCCAGGTAGCCCACCTGGTTCACCTTGAGGGCCCAGGAGATGGTGGAACGGTCGTCATAGGTGAAGGTCGTACCATTGCCCCAGCGGTCCGTCACGGTGTAAGGAAGGCCCGGGGTCATGGCCGCGGGCAGCTTGAGGAACGTGTAGTAGACGTTTTCGGAGGAATCGGTGTGCACGGCCCTTCCCAAGGCCCCGAAGCCCGGGGCCTGGAACTCGCGGGTGGCCTGGGGCCATACACCCAGCACCGTGGGAGGGTCGGTAAACCCTGACACGGCCAGGTGCTCCGGGCCACAGAGGGAGGCGAAGATGCCCGGTCGGTAGTGGGTGATGACCTCCCAGGTGGCGAGGCAGTAGGTCATGTACGGGAACCAGTCCGGCACATAGGCCAGGTTGGCCTCCATGGCCTTGAGGTAGTTCCCCGAATCGGCCACGAGCCGGGTCTTCAGGAAGGGGTTGGGATCGGAGATCACGGCGAGGGTGTCCTGGGTGAGCACGTGGACCCCCAACTCCAGGACCGGTGTGGGGACCTGGGTGGGGGGCACGAAGCGTGGCCCCGGCGCCCAGTTCGGGGGAGGGGCGTTCTCGCAGAGGCTGCCGCTGCCGCGGGGCGTCGCGGCCGCCAGGACCTCAGTGGGACTCAGTTCCCGACGCCAGACCCGCACCTCGTCCAGCTTCATGTTCCCCGCGTTGACATTGGAGAAGGCCCCCAGGGTGAAGGGGGCGCCCCACAGACTGGCCCCCTGGTTCAGGCTGGCCCCCCCCGTGGCGCTGCGATCGATGGCCTCGGGCGCCTGCTCGCGCCCATCCAGGTAGAACCGGATGGGTAGCCCGGTGCGGAAGCCCGCCGGCAGCACCAGGGCCACGTGGTGCCAGCAGGTGTCGCCGATCCGTGGGTACCGCAGGACCGCCCCATCCCCCGCCCGCCCCAGGGTCACCCAGAGGAAACCCCATTCCACATGCACGGTGGCATTGGGTCCGTCCCACTCCCCTGCCCCGAAGCCGAAGAGGGTCCCACTGGTGGATTCATCCGGGAGCCAAACCCAGCCCTCGAGGGTGATCCCATCCTTCTCCGGGAGGCTGGTGAAGGCCGCAGCCGCCGCGCCATTCCCCGTGGCGCTCCGCGTCGGCCCGTAGCACCGATTGCCTCCCCCGCGCAGTTGAGGGGCAGTGGAAAAGGCCACGGAGCCACGGGAGGTGAGGGGGTGCAGACCGGTGGCGTCGGCGAAGGAGTCCTCCAGGGGCCAGTAGCCTTGGAGGCCCTCGGGATCCACGGGGAGGGTCACCACGGGTCCTGGCAGCAGGACACGGGTTCCGCCGCCCTGCAGGGTCCAGGCCACATCTCCTTCCGTGTACAGCACGCCGCTGGCCCGCACCGCGGCCCCCTCCATCAGCATCTGGTAGACCATGCCCGTGGTGCGGTTCCACCAGACCAGGTCCGCCCTGCCGTCCCCGTCCTGGTCCCCCACGGCTTCAATCTGCCAATCAGGGTCCGGTTCGGTCCACACCACGGCGCCCGCAGCGGGGGCGCCCCCCGCAATGGGCATGATGTAGACGGTGCCGAGGGTGGCATGGCGCCACACCAGGTCGGCGGTGCCATCCCCATCGAAGTCGCCCGAACCCAGCACCTGCCATTGCACGTCCGGCTCCTGGTAGAACACCGATCCCGAGCGGACCGCCGCTCCCTCCAGTGCCATCAGGTACACCATCCCGCGCTGGCGGTTCCACCAGAGGAGGTCCGCCTTGCCGTCCCCGGTGAAGTCGTCCACCGCCACGATGCGCCACGCCGGGTCGGGTTCCGTCCAGACCACGGCGCCGCCCCGGGGCGCGAGTCCATCCATGGGCATGATGTAGACCCTGCCCGAGGTCCGATGGCGCCAGACCAGGTCGGCCTTGCCATCCCCATCACAGTCCCCCAGGGCCTGGATCTGCCAGTGGGTGTCCGGTTCCTGGTAGGCCACCCCGTGGCGCTTCACCACCAGACCGTCCATGCACAGGACGTAGACCATGCCGGTGATTCCGTT
>CAZPUI010000487.1:0-4440 GCA_964589695.1 uncultured Solibacteraceae bacterium
CGTGCGGTACCGCTCCCTGTCGGCGGCCGAACTGCTGCGCCGCAACCTGCTGATCTACGGACTCGGGGGTCTGGTCGTGCCCTTCGTGGGCATCAAGGCCCTGGACCTGCTGCTGGTCGCCCTGCGCCTGGCGTGACCCCCTTCGCCCTTTCCTCGGAGGCCCCATGCTGCGTCCCCTGCTTGCATCCTTCGGCGCCCTGGCCCTGCTCACAGGGCTCGTCTACCCCGCCATCCTCACGGGCCTCGCCGGCCTGGTCTTTCCCGTTCCCGCGGGAGGCAGCCTTCGATGGGTGGAGGGGCGGGTGAGGGGATCGACCCTCGTGGGCCAGGCCACCCAGGATCCCCGGTATTTCTGGTGCCGACCCAGTTCCACCACCCCCTTTCCCACCCACGCCGCGGCGAGCGGCGGATCCACCCTGGCCCCGTCCAATCCCGCCCTGGCGGAGGCCGTCGCCCGGCGGGCCCAGGTCCTGAGGGAGGCCGACCCTGGGAACCCGGAGCCCCTTCCCCAGGATCTGGTCACCGCCAGTGCCAGCGGTCTGGATCCGCACATCTCGCCGGAGGGGGCCCACTGGCAGGCCCGTCGGGTGGCCCGGGTACGGGTGCTGGAGGTGGCGCGGGTGGAGGCCCTGGTGAACGCGTACGTCCAGCGCAGCCTCCTGGGTCCCCCCCAGGTGAATGTGCTGGAACTGAACCTGGCCCTGGATGCGTTGGATCGGAGGTAGATGATGAACATGCCTTGGCTGCTTGTGCTTTCCCTCAGCGTTGGGGTCCTTTCGACCCAAGAGGCCCGACATTACCGCAGGCATCAACAGTGGTCGCAAGCTTCCCGGGACGCCTGGCTGCTGGTGCTGCTTGGGTGGTTTCCGCTGGTGGCTTGGATCCTGAACGCCCTTTGGCCCCAGTTTTGACTCACCACCGGCCCTGGCGGACACACACGGATGAAACGAGGATGGGGGTGCGTCGACGAAGCGGTCGGAGTTTCCAGGGTGCAGCAGCCCGTTCTTGAGCCGCGGATTTTATTCAAGGTCATTATGGACAGACTGCCTGCTTTTATCCCTTCCATCCCTTCCATCCCTGTTTATTTATTTCTTTTCAGAACACCGTGAGACATATTGCCTGTAGGCCATTCCACCTCTGTACCCAGACCCCAATCCCCGTTCGAATCCAAGGGGAAAATCTCCACGCACGAAAAAGGGAATGATGATTAACAGGGATGGAAGGGATGGAAGGGATGCTTTTCAGCGGTCGTTCGGGTGGTGCGCTTGGATTGGGATAGCGATCCGGAGCGAAATGCGATGGAACAGGGATGAAGGGGATGAAGGTGCTCGAACTCAACACAGCATTCCCTTCATTCCCGCTAACCCCAGACCCATCAACGCCCCACGGCTCGTTTCAATCTAGATAGGGGCGACTGCATGCCTGACCGGCCGGATCCCGAACAACTGCTGAAGCGCGTCCAGGAGGCCGAAGCGCGGGCATCCCGGGCCAAGTTCAAGGTCTTCTTCGGGGCCGCACCCGGGGTGGGGAAGACCTTCGCCATGCTCCAGGAGGCCCAGCGTCGGCGGCAGGCCGGGGTGGACGTGGTGGTGGGGATCGTGGAGACCCACCGGCGCCGGGAGACCTTGGAAGTCCTGGAGGGCCTGGAGCAGCTGCCCCGGAAACCGGTGATCTACCAGGGTCATACCCTGGAGGAGTTCGACCTCGAGGCCGCCCTGGCCCGGCGTCCCGCCCTGCTGCTGGTGGACGAGCTGGCCCACACCAACGCGCCGGGGAGTCGACACGGCAAGCGCTGGCAGGATGTCATGGCCCTCCTGGAGGCGGGGATCGATGTGGTGTCGACCCTCAATGTCCAGCACCTGGAGAGCCTCCGGGAGGTGGTGGCGCAGATCACGGGCATCGTGGTCCAGGAGCGCATCCCGGACACGGTCCTGGAACGCTGTGACGAGCTGGAACTGGTGGACATCTCGGTGGAGGAGCTGAGCCAGCGACTGGCCGAGGGGAAGGTCTACGTTCCGGAGCAGGCCCGGCACGCCATCCAGCGCTTCTTCCGTCGGGGGAACCTCCTGGCCTTGAGGGAGCTGGCCCTGCGCCGCACCGCCGAGCTGGTGGATGCGGACATGCGGCGCTACCGGGAGGACGCGGGCATCCACGACACCTGGGCGGCGGGCCAGCGACTCCTGGTGGGGATCACCCCCCGCGCCTCCAGCGAGACCCTGATCCGGGAGACCCGCCGCATGGCCGAGTCCATGGGGGCGCCCTGGGTCGCGGTGCATGTGGACGGTGGCAGGCGGCTCTCGGAGGCCGACCGTGAACGGCTGGATTCCCACCTGCGGCTTGTGGAAAGACTGGGGGGTGAGGGCGTTGCCCTCCCTGGGGAGGGGACCCTTGCGGAGGACATCCTGAGCCTGGCCCGCAGTCGCAACGTGACCCAGATCCTCATCGGGCGCTCCACGGCCCCCCGCTGGCTGGCACGCCTCCGGGGAAGCCTGCTCTCGGAATTGTCCGCCCGGGCCGGTCGTATCCACATCCACGTGCTGCCCACCGCCGCCGAAGCCACCTCCCTGCAACTTCCCAGGCCCGCGCCCTCGGGGTGGCCTGGGCTGGGGACCCTGGGGCTCTGCATGGCCTACGTGGCTGCCGCCACGGGGGTCTCCCTGCTGGCCTTTGGATGGATGGAGCTGGCGGACATCGTGATGATCTTCACCATCCCCATCCTGCTGGCGGGGATCCGCCATGGGCGCAATGCCGCCCTGGCCAGTTCAGTGCTCGTGGTGTTGGCCTTCGATTTCTTCTTCATCCCCCCGAGGTTCACCTTCGCCGTGGGCGATGCGCGGCACCTGGGTACCTTTGCCATCCTGCTGCTCCTGGGCTTCGTGATCGGAAACCAGACGGAACGGGTGCGCCAGCAAGCCATTCGAGCCCAGCACCGGGAGCAGCGCACCCTGGCCCTGTACCGCCTGGGGGAGGCCCTGGTGCAGGCGGGGGACCAGGCCGACACCATTGCCTCCGCCGTGCGGGCGGTGGAGTCCCAGTTCCAGACCCAGGTCACCTTCTACCTGCCCACGGGCCAGGGGAACCTGCGGGCCGTCAGCGGTCCCGGGACCCCCCTGGACGAGACCCAGCGGGGGGTGGCCCAGTGGGCCTTCGACCATGGCCAGGCCGCGGGCAAGGGCACGGAGATCCTGACCGCCTCCAAGGCCCTGGTGATGCCCTTGAAAGGCTCCCGGGGGGTGCTGGGCGTGATGGCCCTGGTGGGCGAGGAGGGGCCCCAGTGGCAGGAGCCCGACCAGCGTCACCTGCTGGAGAGCTTCGCCAACCAGGCGGCCCTGGCCCTGGAGCGGGCGGCGCTGTCCACCGAGGCCCAGGCCACCCGGCAGCGGGCGGAGCGGGAGGAGCTTCGCAATGCCCTGCTCAGTTCCGTGTCCCACGATCTGCGGACCCCCTTGGCCGGGATCACGGGGGCCACCACCACGCTCCTGGAGGACCCGGGAATCCTGTCCGAGGACGAACGGTCCGCCCTGCTGGGGGCCATCCATGGCGAGGCCTTCCGCATGCACCGCCTGGTGAGCAACCTCCTGGACCTCACCCGCCTGGAATCCGGCCAGGTGGAACTCCGCCGGGAGTGGATTCCGGCGGAAGAGGTGGTGGGTTCCGCCCTGGACCACCTGGGGTTGCCCGGGGAGGGGCGGTTCCTCCTGGCCCGGGTGGATCCCCCGGGTACGCTGCTGCAGGGGGATTCGATGTTGCTGGAGCAGATGCTCCTCAACCTGGTGGAGAACGCCCTCAAGTTCTCACCTCCGGACCAGCCCGTGGAAGTGAAGGTGTTCGGGACGGGGCAGGGGGCCACCCTCATCGTGAGCGACCATGGACCGGGCGTACCGGAGGAATACCAGGCGCGGATCTTCGACAAGCTCTTCCGGCTTCCGGGACAGGGTGCGGGGGCGGGCCTCGGTCTGGCCATCTGCCAGGGCATCTGCCGGGCCCATGGGGGTACGCTCCAGGTGCACAACCATCCCCAAGGCGGGGCCCAGTTCGTGGTATCCCTGCCCTACCAGGGGGCGCCCCCTGCCGACCTTGCGGAGGAGTGGACCCGTGAGCCCTGACGATCCCCTGGTGCTGGCCATCGACGACGAGCCTCAGGTCCTGCGCTTCCTGAGTGCCGCGCTGCGGTCCCACGGCTACCGGGTGCTCACCGCCACTACAGCGGAGGAGGGCGAGCGTCTGGCGGTGTCGCACCGGCCCGAGGCCATCCTCCTGGACCTGGGGCTGCCGGACCGGGATGGGCTGGAGGTGGTGCAGCGCCTGCGCGCCTGGTGCGAGATCCCCATCATCGTCATCAGCGCCCGGGGCCAGGAGGACGACAAGGTCGAGGCCCTGGAGGCGGGGGCCAACGACTACCTGACGAAGCCCTTCGGCACCCGGGAGCTCATCGCCCGG
>CAZPUI010000488.1:0-4413 GCA_964589695.1 uncultured Solibacteraceae bacterium
CCTTCCACCTTGATTCCGGTCACGGCCGCACGTCGACCCATGGCGCTTTCGGTTTCACCCTTCCAAAAGCCCTCCGGTCCCTTGGACAGGCGGAGCTTCCAGGTGCAGTCCTTCCCGTTGACCGTCAAGCTGACATCCCAGGCCCCTGAAAGATCCCGGGGATCCTGCTGGGCCGAAAGCACCAACATCGGCAGGGTCAACGCTGCGGCCAGCATGTTGCTCATATCATCTCCTTCGCGCGGGCGCATGAAAGAACCCTGAACCAAGCAGATTCCCCGACTTTGGGTTGACCCAACCTTAACCCTGGTTCGAGGGTCACCACCAGCCCCCACGCCCCCCATCACACCCCAGCCCCGGGGTCTCGCTCGGGTCCCACCCCCCTATCCCGGCACCAGCCGCACCGTCACCCGCAGGAAGTGCAGCCGGGTCAGGCCTTCGAAGCCCGAATCCGTGCCCAGGAAGACCGTGAGCTGGCCTTGGGCATCGGCGGGGACGGTGAAGCGGTGGGTGACGCTCCGCTCCAGCACCACCCAGGTGGGTTTCGCGCAGTCCGTCTGGCCATTGGCCAGGTTCCCCGCCAGGGTGCATTCGCTGCCCGCCAGGGACTGGTTGCCCTTGTCCACGTTCAGGGCCCAGGTATCTCCCTGGGCCAGCACCTGAAGCACCTTGGGGCTGGCCCCGACCTTCAGGGTCACCCCTTCCCCCGGCGCCCCGCCCACCCCCACACAGCCCGTGGGGGCCTCGCTGGCGAAGCGCAGGGTGAAGGTGGCCTGGTAGGCCTGACAACACCTCAGCCCCGCCACCCGCCGATGGATCCCCATGAAGAGGTCGTCGCTGGCATTGAGCCCCTGCAGGTAGAAGGACGTCCCCGAAAGTCCCAGGCCGCTGGGCAGCGCCCGAAGCCCCGACTCCAGCCGGTATTCCTCCGCCGTGGCCGCCACCGGCCAGTCCGCAAACACCGCCTCCCACCCCTGGGTTCCAAGCGTGAAATCGCCCTCCAGCACAATCTCCGCCCGCGCAGCGGCTGCGTCACCCCCGCCCCGCCACCCCAGACTCGCCCGCACTCGCACCAGCAAAGCCCCACCCAATTTCATGAAAACGCCGTGCACCGCCTTCATGCCTCCACCCCCCTCAAGGCGTTTTCATGAACCCGAGAACCCCTTCCGAATCACCTCCAACAGGCTCCCGTCGTCCTCGGAATACTCCCAGAACATGACCCCCGCCAGGCCCCGCTCCTGCACGTAGCGCACCTTGGCCCCCAGGCTCGCCTCGTCCTCGTAGGTGATGAGGATCTGCTTGCCAGGGTGGTAGAGCCAGGGGGCCTGGCTCAGGTCGTCCCAGTGGCGGGTGAAGCCATCCTTGTTCACCAGGCCCCGCAGGCGCTTCCAAGAGCTGGGGATGCGGGTCTGCACCTCACCCCCGGGCTGGTAGAGCCCGAAGGCCTTGTCCCGGACCCCGCCCCAGGCGCGGCCGTAGAAGGGGACCCCCAGCACCAGCTTGGCGGCGGGCACGCCCGCGGCCAGGAAGCGCTCCACATTGGCGGCGGCCGAGGTGGCCTTAGGGTTCAGGGGATGGGTGAAGAGGGGCGCGTGGTGCCCGGCGATGGCATCCGCCCCGGCCTCGCACTGGTCGTAGGTCATGAGGTTCACCAGGTCCAGATGGGCCGAGGCCTTGGCCATCTCCGTCTTCTCCAGGAAGGCGTCCAGGGCCCCCGCGGCGATGGTGAGAAGAAGGCGACGCCCCTGGCGGGTGCCCTCCTGGTCCAGGGCCGCCCGCAGGTCCCCCAGCAGGAGGGTGAAGTTCACCTTGTCCTCGGGGCGGTTCACATTGCCATAGCCCGGCAGGCCCGGGTATTCCCAGTCGATGTCCAATCCGTCCAGCTGGTGGCGGCGCAGGTAGGCCAGGGCGCTCTGGGTGAACCGGGCCCGGGAAGCGGGGGTGAGGGCCGCATCGGAGAAGGCGCCGGACCAGGTCCAGCCCCCGATGGACACGAGCACCTTCAGCTTGGGATTGCGCGCCTTGAGGCCCCGGAGCACCCGCAGGTGCTCGGTCTCCCTGCGGAAGCCCTCCACCACCTGGCCCCCCACCACATTGGCGAAGGCGTAGTTCAGGTGGGTGAGCTTCTCCGCAGCGATGGCACCGGGATCCAGGGGGCGCTCCTCGGGGAAGACATAGCCCACCACCACCTTGTCCTTCGGGGCCTTCACCTGGTCATCCGCCGCCACCGCCAGCAGGTACCAGGCGGCATGGGGCAGCCACTGCTCCCCCCAGCGCCAGTCCTCGTCCTTCCCCGTCACGGCGTGGGGCAGGTTGAAGTCAATGTCCCCCTCGTCCTTGTAGCCCCCGGTGATGCCATTGCAGATGCCCCCGGGGGCGTTGGCGTACTGGTAGCTGCCGAAGAAGAGATACTCGGGGTTGTTCCTTCCCTTGCCGTGGAGCATGCAGGCATCGAAGGGGTTGAGGCCCAGGATCCAGTTGAGCTGGTCCGCGGCGTAGGCCTGAAGCCTGCGCTGGAAGGCGGGATCCTCGGCAAACAGGGGCAGGGCCAGGCGGGCCGCGGAGGCCAGGCTCCCCAGGCGGGCATTCTCCCCCTGCCACCAGGGGGCCGTGGCGGCATCGTGGGGGTAGAAGAAGCTGGTGCGCCGCCGTCCATCCTTCCCCTGCACCCACTGGCGGGCCAGGCCGAAGGGGTTGGGCACCTCCGAGGCCAGGGCCAGTTCCCGGGTGAGCGCCCGCCGCGTGGCCTCCCGCACCCGGGCGGCCAGGGGCGGGGCCAGCAGGTCCTGGCAGGCCAGGAGGGCCACCAGGGGAAGACCCGCGTCCGCGGCATGGAAGAAGGGCCGCTCCCCCCCATCGGCCCGCCAGCTGCCCTCGGGCCCGAGCCGGGCCAGGAGGGCCTCCGCCCGGCGCACCATGGCCGCGCGGTGGGGTTCCTTCCCCGTGGTGCGCAGCAGTTCCGTGGCCGCCGTCAGGGCGGTGGTGTCATCCACCAGGTTCTCCCGGCCGTCGTGGCAGAAGTCCAGGTTGTGGGCCTCCAGGTAGGCGAAGGCCTCCTCCGCCACCCGCAGGTACTCCGCCGGGGCGAAGCCCCCGCCCTGCCCCACCCGGGCCGCCATGGCCAGGGCGGCGATGGCCATCCCTGCCCCGCCCCGGTAACCCGTTTCGAACAGCTCCCCGGTTTCGGACGTCACGGGGTCACCCTCCTGGGGCTTCTTCGCCTTCAGGGTGAAGCCCTTGGAAGAGGCCCCGAAGCGCCGGTCCTCGGGCTTCTTCCCGGGCCCCGGGGCGGAGACGGACTGGTAGAAGGAGCCCCCGGGTCGCCTCATGCGCACCAGGAAATCCCCGCCCCAGGCCGCCTCGTCCAGCAGGCGGCGGTGGAACTGGGTGAAGTCCTCGTCCCCCCGGGCCTTCAGCAGCGCGTGGGTGCGGAGCAGGCTGTACACCACCAGGGGCGTCTGCTGGGGGTTATGCCAGGTGGAGAAATTCAGGTGGGAGAGGTGCTTGCCGTAGTCCCCCGTGGCGTCGTACCAGCCGCCGTGGGCGTCCACGGTACGACCCAGGAGCGGGAGCTGGGCGTCCGCCCGGTCCAGGGCCCCGGAGCAGCGCTGGCCCTTGAAGTACCAGAGCACATCCGACAGGGTGAAGCGCTCCAGGAGCCGCCTCTGGATGCGGAAGGGGAAGGAGCGCAGCTCCCCACCCCCGGTGCGTTCCGCCACCAGAACGTACTCCCCCTCCCGCTGCAGTTCGCTGAAGTCCAGCTCCCAGAAACGCCAGTCCTTCCAGCGGTCCACGGGGGTGGGGCTCCCCAGCTCCCCCCGGAAGACCAACCGTCCCTCGGGGTGGCTCAGGATGCGGAAGCGGTCGAAGGCATCGCCCCCCGAACCCTGGACCACCGCCCGCTTGGGGCCGAAGCGCGCGTAGCCCAGGTGGTTGGTGAGGACCCGCGCCGGATCGGCCCCCAGCAGGGCGAGGCAGGCGCAGAGCAACAGCAGGACACGGACCATGGGAACTCCCGACCAGGGTTTACACGCGTAGAAAGATGCCCCGGCGGCGCAGGACCCCCGCCAGGTGCAGGAAGCCGAAGGCCAGGAGCACGGCCCGCAGGGCCCCGAAGGGGAAACTGGGCCCCAGCCGCGCCCACAGGTCCCCGGCCACCAGGGTCAGGAGGGGACCCAGGCCCTCGGAAAGCACGTACACCAGAAGGGCATTGGCCCCCGCCAGGCCCAGGACCTCCACGCCGAAGGTCCAGGACCGGCGATCCACCAGTTCGTGGAAGGCCAGCCACAGGAGGGCGCTGAGACCCGCCCCCCGCAGGCACCAGGGCGCCGAAGCCAGATTCTTGTTCAGGATGAAGGCCCGCCCCAGGGGGCCCAGGGCATGGAGCAGCCCACTGGCCAGGAGCAGGGCGACCGC
>CAZPUI010000489.1:0-4412 GCA_964589695.1 uncultured Solibacteraceae bacterium
GCATGTAGCGCAGATCGCGCTTCACACCCACGCGGTCCGTGAAGCTCTTGCCCGACCCCAGGTAGTACGGCCCCGGATCCGTGGAACCCGCATCCACGGCGATGAGGTCGGGCTGCTCCTCCATGCCCCGGAGGAAACTCTCCTCCGGGAAGCCATAGCCCAGGATGGCAGTGGGAGAAAGGACCTTGAAGGGTTTCATATCAGCTCCAATGTGAGAATCATGAAATGCATACAACGCGGATTCAGGCAGTGGCTAAAAGAAATTAAACACGGAGAACACGGAGGGCACGGAGATTTTAATCAATTTATGTAAATGCGCGGTGTAGCAGATCCGTGCGAACCGTTTGTCGAGGTCAGCTGCCAAAAGCTTCCAAGCCTGCCCGCTGGCGCGGTGCGTGCGGCGAGGTCATGAAGCCGGGTTCCACGGATGACCAAGGTTCTTTTCTCCGTGCCCATCTCCGTGTTCTCCGTGTTTAGCCCGCTCTTTGGTTGCGGCCGGATGCCGCGTTGGCCATGGGACCTACCGGCTGCGCAGCACCGCCAGCACGCGTTCCATCTCGTTGTTGACCAGCATGTACCCCTCGTCGAAGCCCATGCCGGGCTTGGCCAGCATGCGTTCGGACTGGGCGGCGAGGGCGATGTGGACGCAGGCGCGGGCGCTGAGGTCCGTCTCGTTGCAGGTGCCGCCCTGGTAGGCCTCCATGCCGTGCTGCTTGCAGTAGAGGACGCTCTCCACGATGTTGTGGATGCTGCCCAGGTCCGGGGTCTTGATCTGCACCATGTGGCAGGCCTTTTCATCCGTGAAGAGCACCACATCCTCGTGGGTGTTGCACCACTCGTCCGCCACGATCTTGACCCGGCTGCCCAGGCGGTCCAGCTCGCGCCGGATGGCCGCCAGGGCTTCCACCTGGCGCTCACGGTGGCCCACATCCACCGGGCCTTCGATGTAGAGGTCGAAGTCCTGGGCGGGTCCTTCCAGGGTCAGAAGGTACTCCGCCACCCGCCGGGCATCGTTGCCGAAGGCCTGGCCGATGGTGCCGTACACATCGATGTGCAGGCAGGGACGGTAGTCCGAGGTCCCCCGCAGGGACTTGATGCGGCGCGCCAGCCAGCCCACATACTCCGCCAGCAGCTCGCCCTTGCGCCCCAGCTTGGTGTCGATGTTGTTGATCAGGGCGTGGGGCAACACATCCGCCCGCTTCATGATCATCTTGTCCACGTTCAGGTAGCGATCGTCGCCACTCTGGGCGAAGACGGGCACGCGCTTGGCCACCACGGGAAGGCCGTAGTCCCGGGCCACCACCTCGGTCATCAGCAGGCCCTGGGCCTTGGCCACCGCATCCAACAGGGCCTGGCTAAGCCCATAGCGGATGGCGGTGTGCAGACGCTGGCCGTCGATTTCGAGGGCATCAAACTCCATGGCCAGGGCCTTGAAGGTCGTCAATTCGCGCCCTTCCAGCAGGGGCCGGATGTGCTTCTCCAGGAAGGGGATGTAGCGGTCCGCCAAGAAGAGGGGATCCCGCCCCCCCGTGCCGGAGTACTGCACCGCCGCGCAGTCACCGGCGGCGATCTGGCCATTCTCCAGCTGCAGGATCACGGACACGGATTCACCGGCCTGGCGAATGGCCGTGAAGCCCTCCGTCAGCGGCGCGCCCAGGTAGACATTGCCATCCTGCACGGCGCCCTTCTTGATGGCCATCTGATCATCGAAAAAGAAGCCCGTCGCGCCTTTGGAAAAGAGGACTTTCTGGATCTTCATGGGGGTGAACTCCGAGACAGGGGAAGAAGGCTGGAGAGGTCTTGGGACGGGGAGCGGGGACGGCAGAGCGGGGACGGCCTACCGGGGACGGCCTACCGGGGACGGCCTACCGGGGACGGCCTACCGGGGACGGCCCACCAGGCGGCCCTTGCCCACGGCGTAGATGTCATCGATCAGCATCTGGTAGGTGGGTTCGCGGTGCTCGGCGAGGGCCCGCTGGCGGATGCGCGCCTTGTGCTGCTCGAAGACCTCGGGCGCCATGGGCACCTTGGCCTTGTCCAGGATGCGCACGGCCCCCTGGTCGTCCCGCACGGGGAGCAGCTTCCCAGCGTTGTGGATGGAGGGGGCGAAGGGCACATCCAGCACCCCGGCCTCGAAGGCACGGATGGTGCCCACGGCGGCATCCCCATCCCCCAGCTCCAGCACCCGGTTCAGCACGGTGCGGACCTCCTGCTTGATCAGTTCCTTCTCGATCTGGACTTCGGCAAAGGGCATGGCGGTCTGGTCCTGGAGCATGGACACCATCTGTCGCGTGGCCCGCAGCCCCTGGAGGTTGGCCTCCTTGGTGGGGATGCCCGAAGCCTCGTGGGGGGTCTTCACGATCACCTTGGTGGCCTTGGCCATGGCGGCCACCGCGGCGCCCCAGGCGATGACCCCGAAGGCCTTGCTCTCGTCCTCGGGGAAGCCGCCCATCCACTGGTGGAGCACCGTGGTCAGGCGGTAGCCCTGGAACCCGGCGGCCTGGAAATATTCGTCCGCCAGTTCCCGAAGGGAAGCGATGGCCGCCACATCCTGCACTAGGTTGCCCAGCTGGCCGTAGCCCAGTGTGAGGCATTTCACGCCCTGCTCCAGGGCCAGAAGGCCTTCCAAAATGGCCACACTGTGGGAGATGAAGGGGGGCACCAGGGAGCCCGTGAGGGGTCCAAAGGGCTCCCGGTTGATGGTGATGCCGCGCTCCTGGTAGAGGCCCACCAGGCGATCCACGTACTGCCAATGGCGCAGGGTGGATTCGAGACTGACCTTCTTGGCGTAGGGGATGTTGTAGGAGATGCCGCCACCCTCGTAGGAGGTGAAGCCCGCCGCCAGGGTGATTTCCGTGAGCAGCCGCGCGTCGGGCGTCCCATGGCGCACCTGCAGGGGCTTGGGGATGGCCTCCACCACCCTGCGGCAGCCCGCGAGTCCGTGGTTCACCGCCGGGAAGCCATTGAGCAGCGAGCGCCCCGCTTCCAGGGATCGCTCGATGCCCTTCTGGGCCTCCACATACTGGTTCTGGCGGGTGTAGGCATCGATGGTGGAGGGCAGCAGATCCGCTTCCGCCGCCAACCCCTGGAGCAGGTCGATGTGCTCGTCCACCAGGGCCACGCCCGCCCGGGGCTGGATCAGGGTCTTGCCCTCCTGGTGGGCCTTGTGGAGGACGTCCGAGAAGCGCTTCTCCTGGGGAATGGCCTGGTGGTAGGCCACGGCGGCCTCGAAATCCACCTCGGCCCCCGTGGGCCAAGTGGTGCGGACCTGCTGCTGCTCGGCCAGAAAGATGTCCAGTTCGAGCTGTTTGTTTTGAATGGCGACCACGTGGGGACTCCTTGGTTAACGAGGGTTCGAAGCAGAAAGGGCGGGCAGGTCAGGCGTGGTGGAGCACGGTGGGGGACATGGCGAACTGGAGGTGCGCAGGAAGCCCTGCGGGCGCGGCTTCCCCTCGTCCACGTCCGAGGAGGGACTCAGGGTGCAGGTCCCCTCCTCCTGGAGGCTGGCCAAGGCCAGGGCCACCACGGCCCGGGGTTCGTGGTCCACCAGGTTGCCGAGGAGGGGCAGCAGGTAGTCCCGGTCACGGTGGTAGGTGAAACGCTCGGGAATGAGGTGGAGGAGTTCTGCCCGGGATGCATCGCCGGGAACCAGGGCCTCCGCGGGGGTGAAGTCCGAGGTAGCGCTCAGGTAGCCCCCGGAGCCGATGACCCTGCGCACCTGGCGGAGGTCCTTGCCCTGCTGGAGGAAGGTCTCCCCGGCGGCGGTGAACACCCGGCGCCAGGTGCCCGCATGGCGACGGATGGCGTGGTGAAGGCAGGCGGAGGCCAGGGCCCGATCGAAGCCATCCTCCCGGTCCCCCCTGTCCGGAAGAAAGTCGGGCGCCCCCTGGAGCCTGGAGGCGTAGGTCTGGAACTCGGCCAAGGCCGGGTCCCCCAGCAACTGGCGCAGGTAGGGCTCGGTGGCCTGGGCGGCCACGGCGGCGGACACCCGCATGCCCAGGTCCCCTTCCACGCTGCGCTTCACCTCGGGGTCCCGGACCCCCCGTAGCACCACCCTCAAGGCCTGCTCGTGGTGCTCCCCTGCAGAGTAGACATCCGTGGTGGCCCCCCCCATGTCGAGGAGGATGAAGTCGCCGAAGCCCGGAGCCTCGCGGCGAATGGCCTCGCAGAGATTCAGGACCGCCAGGGGCGTGGGCAGGGGCGCGGTACCCACCTCCGCCACGATCTCATCCAGTCCCTTGCCCTGCACGATCTTCCGGAGGAAGACCTCCCGGATGCGCTCCCGGGCCCCTTCCGGTTCCACTAGGTCCATCTGGGGCATGAGGTTCGGGGCGAGGCTCACCTCGAAGCCCGCGCCCTGGAGCTGGGCCATCACCTCTTCCCTCAGGGCGGCGTTTCCCGCGTAGATCAAC
>CAZPUI010000490.1:0-4410 GCA_964589695.1 uncultured Solibacteraceae bacterium
GGACAGGGACCAGGTGCCCTCGTAGGCCAGGTTGTTCTCGGTCTCCACCAGGGTGAAATCGTCTTCCGCCTGCCAGGGGCCCAGCCCGGCCAGGGTCACTGCCAGCTTGGTTCCGGCACTCGCCTTCACATAGTTCGGACTGGAGACAGAGGCGCCGCGGAACAGGAGCTCCGCCTGATCGAACCAGGTGTAGCTTATGGTTCCACGGTTCAGCCAGTAGCCCCCCGGGGGTACGGGGGTCGTGGTGGAAAAGGTGCCGTCCGGGGCGAAGGTAATGGCGTACTCGTCGTAACCCCCACTCCCATTGGGCTGCAGGATGACCCAGTTCGTGAACTGACCCGGCACGGTGGCTTCTCCAGCGGAGTTCAGTCGTGTGTCGAGGTACGAACCCGTGATGTACCGGCCCGCCTGGACCGTCACCACCACCTGGGCCGTGGCCGCGGGTCCGCCGGGACCGTTCACGGTCAGGGTATAGGTCGTGGTGGCCGTGGGGCTCACGGGCAGGGGCGTGCCGCTCGTGATGGACAGATCCCCGGGGTGATGCGCCCCCCGCCGCCACTGAAAACCGCCGTCAGCTGGGAGGACTGGCCCAGGTTGAGGGTGGCTGGAGTGGCGGTGAAGCTCTGGATGGCGGGAGCCGCCACCGCCAGGGTGGACCGCGTACCCCCCGCCTGGAGCAGCCAGGTGGTGTCCGGTTCGGTCCATATCACGGCACCGTCCTTGATCGCGACACCGTCCAGCTGCATCTGGTAGACCATGCCCGTGGTGCGGTTCCACCAGGTCAGGTCGTCCCGACCGTCCCCGTCATAGTCCCCCGTGGCCAGGATCTGCCAGTTCGTGTCGGGCTCCGTCCAGATCACGGCCCCGGGCTGGACCGTGGCCGCCTGGATGGGCATGGCGTAGACCAGGCCGCTGGTGGTGTTGCGCCAGAGCAGATCACTGGTGGCATCCCCATTGAAGTCGAGCAGCGCCACCGGCGCCCAGGTGGTGTCCGGCTCGGTGTACAGCACCGCTCCGGCCCGGATCTGGGGACCGTTCATCATCATGAGGTAGAGCATCCCCGTGCCGGTGTGGCGCCAAAGGAGGTCTGCACTGGCATCCCCATCGAAGTCCCCGGCGCCCAGGATCTGCCAGGCCGGATCGGGTTCGGTCCAGATCACGGCACCGGCCTGCTGCTGGGTGCCGATCAGGGGCATGACGTAGACCATGCCGGAGGTGGCGTTCCGCCAGAGCAGGTCCGAGAAGCCGTCGCCATTGAAGTCCGCCACGGCCTGGAGCTGCCAGGAGGTATCCGGCTCCGCATGGATCACGCCCCCACCCTTCACGGACGCGCCATCCATCAGCATCCCGTAGACCATGCCCGTGGTGCGGTGGTACCAGACGAGATCGACCTTGCGATCACCATCCAGGTCCCCGCTTCCCACGATCTGCCAGTCGGCATTGGGCTCGGTCCAGACCACGGCCCCGGGCTGGGGCACCTTGCCCGCCATGGGCATGACGTAGACCATGCCGCTGGTGCCGTTGCGCCAGATCAGGTCCGACTTCCCGTCCCCCGTGAAATCGTTCCGCGGGACCCGGGGAGTGGGGGCCAGCATGGGCCGGGGGGAGACCACCCTCGGACCAAACGGCTGGCCCAGCACCTGCCCGGGCACCTGGCTTCTGAAGCCGTTCGCCAAGGGCCGGAATCCCGTCGCACGGCCCGCGGGAAGGGCCGTCGATGCCTGGGGTACCGTCAGGGAAGCCAGCGGAGGGGTCCCCTGGGCCCAAAGGCCCAAGGCACCCAGCAGGAAGAACCAGGCCCTGCAGAGGAAGGAGAAGGGACGGCAGAGGGACAGGCCCATCGTGGCCTCCTGGAGAGAGGTGGTTTGCACTTTCACCTGAGTTGCAGGGTCAAACACGAAGCGACGCGAAGCCCGGAGGTACCCGTGGCGAGGGGGTGGGAATGTTCCGTCAGAACACCAGATGGAGAGGGTTGACCATGCAACCTTCGGCAAGCACTGAATCAGACTGTAGCTCAAAAATAAAATTTTGTTATCAACAAATTTTTTATTATCGTAACCCAAAAACCTTGCTCGGAGTCACCTCAGGTCCCTCGATCGGCGAGACACACGCAGTGAAGGGTCCGAGCCAGCGGGCCGAAGGCTCTAGGGGCCGTTCCGCCGGAGGCCCTGAGGCGCCTACCGCACCACGATCCAGACTTCCCGGCCCTTCTTGGTGGCCTGTAGATACCGGGTCATGGCATCGGCGGAATTCACGTGGTGGGTCTGCTGGGTCTGCAGGTCCACCACGGCGGTGAGACCGCGAGGTGCGGGTTCCACGGTGGGGTGAACGGGTTCGGGGGCTTCACCCCTGGCCTTCTGGCGGAGGCGTTCCAGGGCTTCGGCGGCATGCACGAGGAAACCCTCGCCGGATTCCAGCACCCCGGAGGGGAGGCCATGGAACTGGGCCAGGGCCGTCAGGGAAACGCCCGAGGGCTGGGCCTTGTCGGATTCCCACATGGAGATCAAGGCCTGCTCGCACCCCAGGGCCTGGGCCAATTCCACCTGGGTCAGGGCACGGTGGTTCCGCAGCCAGCGCAGGCGCTGTCCCAAGGTCCCGGGCTGGAGGGGGGTCGAGGCGCTGCTGTAGGGTCCACGGGCGTTCATGGATGCATTTTAACCCATCCCGCATCGGACCTCCCCCCCTTGCGGGTAAGGGTGCTGGCCGCTCTAGCAATCTGTCGGTCCTGCCGACAACCGAGATAGGAAACCCCGCAGCGTCCCTCAACTCAGGCATGATCAAGAGATCCCTTTCCAGCCGCCACCCATGTCCAGCCCGAATCGCCCCCACCCTTCGAGCCAGCCACCTCCCTGGACGCTGCGGCCTGGCTGTCCCCAGCTGGGGCACTCCCTGCTGGGACCCGGGCTGGGACACGGGGGCATGGGGCGAGTGGTGGAGGCCTGGGACACCCTGTTATGCCGCCGGGTGGCCTTGAAGTGGCTGCACTCGGATGAACCCAATCACCTCGCCCGCTTCTTCCGGGAGGCCCAGGCCCAGGCCCGGCTGAAGCACCCCCACATCTGCCCCATCATGGAACTGGGGGTCTCCCCCGAAACGCCCTACCTGGTGATGCCCCTCATCGAAGGCCGTTCCCTGGGGGACCTGCGCCCCGAACTGGACGCCCAGGCCATGGCCCGGATCATGGCGGATGTGGCGGGAGCCATCCACGTGGCCCACCAGTCGGGGCTCATCCACCGCGACCTCAAGCCCCAGAACATCATGGTGGAAGCCCTCCCCGAGGGCGGCTGGCATGCCATCGTCCTGGATTTCGGCCTGGCCCAGGACCTGGCCCTGGACGACCAGACCCTCTCCTGGACTCTTGCAGGCACCCCGGCCTTCATGAGCCCCGAGCAGGCCAAGGGTCAATCCCCGGCTCCTGCGGCGGACATCTACAGCCTGGGGGCCACCCTCTACACCCTGCTCAGCGGGAACCCGCCCTTCGAGGCCGCCACCCTGGCGGGGCTCCTGGAGCAGCAGACCCGCCGGGATGCCCCCCCGCTGCACACCTTCCATCCCTCGGTCCCCCGGGATCTGGAAACCATCACGCTGAAGTGCCTGGAGACGGACCCCCTGCGGCGGTACGCCAGCGCCCAGGATCTGGAGGCCGAGCTGCGCCGCTTCCTGGCGGGGAAACCCATCCAGGCCCGGCCCATCACCCGGCTCCATCGTTTCTGGCGGCTGGTCCGGCGGCACCAGACCCTTTCCATCACCCTGGCGGCAAGCATGGTGCTCATCCTCGCCCTCGTGGGGTGGAACCTGCGCGCCGCCGCCAGGTCCCAGCGCCAGGTGGCCCTGGCCCAGCGCTTCGGGATGGAGGTCCAGGAAATGGAGAACATGCTCCGTTCGGAACGCATGCTCCCACCCCACGACATGCGGCCCGTGGAGACCCGGGTCCGGGAACGGCTGGCCGAGCTCCAGCGGGCGATGAAGACCCTCGGCAGCGTGGCCCAGGGGCCCGGGAGCTATGCCCTGGGACGCGGGTATCTGGCCTTGAGGAACCATTCCGAGGCCCTGAAGCACCTCGAAGCAGCCTGGAACCTGGGCTATCGGACGGGGGATGTCGCGACGACCCTGGCGATGGTGCATTCGGAGCAGTACGTGCATGAAACCGTGCGCTCTTCGGGAATGGAACCGGAAGAAGCAAAGCGAACCCGTGAGAAGGCGCAGCAGGTACACCGGGACTTGGCGATGGGCATCTTTCGGCAGACCCAGGGCACGGGCATGCCCTTCCCCCAGCTGGTTCATGCATGGATGGCCTTCCTGGAGGGCAGGCAGGAGGCCTGCATCGCCGCCTGCCGCGAGGCCCTGGCCACCCAGCCCTGGCGCTACGAGGCCCTGATGCTCGAGGCTGCGGCGTGGCACGAAGTGGCG
>CAZPUI010000491.1:0-4395 GCA_964589695.1 uncultured Solibacteraceae bacterium
TTAGGCGTTATTGGGGGCTGGGGAATGGTGGCTGGTTCTTGGGGGGAGTCGTTTGGTGGCTTGGGTTCGATGGAGCGGCGCGTGAAGGGGGGAGGGGATGGTTCTGATTATGAAAGAATCGCGGAGATGGGGGGCACCCCTGGAAGGGGGGTGGCGCCGGTGCCGGTAGGTGGCGGAGGCGTTACGGTGGGGTCGGGTGAAACGGGGCAGGGTGGTGAACCTGTGCGCTTGCGACTGCTGGACAGGGTTCGGGAAGAAATCCGGCTCCGCCACTACAGTCTTCGCACCGAGGAGGCCTACGTGGACTGGATTCAGCGATTCATCCGGTTCCATGGCATCCGGCATCCGGATCACATGGGCGCCGGGGAGGTGGAGGCCTTCCTGTCCTACCTCGCAAGGGTGAAGCATGTTTCGGCATCCACCCAGAATCAAGCCAAGGCCGCGCTGATTTTTCTTTATAAACAGGTGTTGGGGTGTCCGCTTCCTTGGGTGGAGGGTATCGTTCAGGCCAAAAATTCAAGGCGGCTACCGGTGGTGCTGGGGCCGGGGGAGGTACGGTCCTTGATGGCCAACCTTCCTGGAACCATGGGCCTCGTGGCGCGATTGCTCTATGGAACGGGGATGAGGCTCATGGAAGGGCTGCGGTTAAGGGTGAAGGATGTGGATTTCGAGAACCGGGAGATTCTGGTGAGGGAAGGCAAGGGCCTCAAGGATCGGGTCACGGTCTTGCCGGATTCCCTCATTCCTTTGCTCCACGAACATCTGGCCAAGGTCCGGGAACTGCACGAAAGGGATCTGGGTGAGGGCTTCGGCTCCGTGCACATGCCGGATGCCCTTGCGGCCAAATATCCTGGTGCCTCCAAGAATTGGGGGTGGCAGTACGTATTCCCATCCGGCACTCGGTCCGTGGACCCAAGGACGGGGGTGGTGCGGCGGCATCACATCGCTCCGGAATCGGTACAAAGGGTGGTGCGGGAAGGGGCGCGCGCGGCCGGGATCTCCAAGCCCGTCACGCCCCATGTGCTGCGGCATTCCTTCGCGACGCACCTCCTGCAGTCCGGATCTGATATCCGCACGATCCAGGAACTGCTTGGGCACAAGGATGTGGAGACCACCATGATCTACACTCATGTTCTCAACCGGGGGGGGCGGGGTATCGCGAGCCCCCTGGACGTTCTCTGAATGGAAGGCAGTTCATGAACCGTACGGGCGGGATCGACCGAAAGTGCCTTCGGGCCTTGGGGTGACCGAAGGGGCCTGGTGGTCAGACCGGCTTGGGCGCTGATGTGTCCGATGCCTCCAGGGGAACGACGATCGATGTCTGGGCGCCTTTCACCCGACTCTCCTGGGGAGATCCGACAGGAGGAAACTCTAGGGATGGGAGGTCCTGGCGCTGGCCGATCCGTGCGAAGGGTTGTCTGCCCTGGCTGGAGGCCATGGCGCTGGAAGCACTCCTGGGGAAAGGCCCTGGCCAATCCGCGTCCTTCCGTTCCGCCCGCGCACATCCCACAGCGGGGAGGGCTGAACAGATCCAGGCAGACGTCAAGCCTGAACCACTTCCCGCGCACGGAGCCCTTCAGGTCGGTGATGTCCCAGCTCCAGGCTTGGTTGGGGGCCGCCGCGCAGGGCTCCGGCTTCAGGTAGGCGATGTAGCTCGCCATATGCCCCCGCTCCTTGACCTCGCCTGCGACCGCCAGAATGCGATACATCATCCGGCTGGAGCAGGGGTGGATGCCCTCGTCCATCAGGGTGGCCTGGATCTCCGCCGGGGCTCGGTCCTCGATCCATTCCGAATGGCAGGTACCCAGCACGGCCGTGCGTTCGGCCTCCGACAGGGCCCGCCTCGGCCGGGGCCGCGATCCGCGTGGCCCCGAGGGCTTCCGGGTCCTGTCAATCGTGCTCGGGATACGCCCATGGCCTCGCAGGTCACCTGGATGTCGGCCTCTTCCGCCCGTTCCTGGGCCGCCTTCCTTCGCCGTCCGCGTCCTCGAGCGGATGGTCCAGCGCCATCATCTCCATCAGATCCGCCCCTTGCTTTGAGATCTCCAGCATCCACGCGGCCCGCCTGAGCTTGCGTTCCGGGGCCCGCTCCTCCTTCTCGCGCGGGTGGACCTGCTCCCCAAGGGGATGCCGCTCCTGCGGCTTCGATCCCGGCTTCACAGGCGGCAGAACGCCGAGGGGGCCCACAACCCTCGGATCCCGTCACCGCGTCAAGCTCGAGCTGTACAGCCCCACCGGCGCAGCAGCGTCGCCACCCGGCCCGGCTGCGAAGATGTGCCCACCTCACCGGGAAACCTCAACGTGCATTCCACGCTGGATTTGCGACGCTTCGGCCGGTCCAGCTCAACCTCGCCACTGCCCAGGCTGGTTCGCACGCCCACCTCACGACCCTGCCCGCCCCACGACTGAAGACTCTGGGGAATTCACGGTCTCAACGTTGTTGGCGCGGGGGGTGCACCCAAGCCCCGCGACCTGTGAGCCTCTGCACGCCTGCCGAGGTTGCGCTGATTCATGGACCAGTGGGTTCGGGAGGGACCTGGGCGGTGGCAGCCTTTCCCTTGGGTCCAGGCTGTCAAGGCGCCTCTTGGAGGGTTTCAATTCACCTTCGATCCGGGGGCCGTGCCATGGAGGCTCCTTGGGAGCCGCGGCTGGATTGGAACCGTTGCACGATTGCTTTCGTCCCGGGGATCATTCCAGGTATGACACCTGGGTCGGGTTTCTGGGGGACAGGCGGAGGAACCGCAAACCCCTTTCGAGCTTCCAGTCTTCCCAGCCCCGCTTCAGGTAGAAGCCATAGGCCCGCAGGGTGGGGTCCAGGTCCGTGGTGAGCCAAGCTTGAGGGCAGCGGTTGGCCCACAGCCAGCCTTCCGCCAGGTCCATCAGGCCAGCTCCGATGCCCCTGCCTTCCGCCTCGGGGAGCACGGCCACCACCCACAGTTCGCCGGTGGCACCGTCGGACATGGAGAAGCCCAGGACCTTCTTTCCTTCTTCGCACAACCACCCCCGAAGGGTGCCATGAAGCTTCCCTGTGACGCTTTCGGGCGTGATGCCCAGGGCCTGAAGGTCCTCGTGGGTGAGGCGGTTCTCCCGGGTTCGGGTGCGCAGGTTGAAGAGGGTCGGTAGGTCCTGGGGGGTGATGGGGCGGAAGATCATGGAACAGCCGAGCGATGGGTAGCTGCGTGGGAATGGTCAATGCTTGGGGCTGGCAACCCAGGGAGGCCCGCGGGTCAGGGCGTGCTGCTGGGTGAGGTTGGGTGGGGGGTGGTGCGGAAGCGCAGGAAAAGCCGGATGGATTGCACCAGCAGGGCCGCATTCAACACCACCACGCCACCCGTGAACCATCCCGGATCCCGCACCAAGGCTAGGCCTTGGTAAATGAGCACCAGCATCCAGAAGAGGCCGTCGAGCAGGAAGAGGTTGACGTGAGGCCGATATTTGAAGAGCAGCCCCGTGAGTACAAGGACCGCTCCAATCACCCACCACCAAAGGTTCGAAAAGGCCGTGGCCAGATAGAACACGCCGATGGGCAGGTTGAATCCCACCTTCCGTCGCAATTGGTGCCTTGCCTCCGCGGTGGTTTCGGGTCCCAGCCAATCCTGCAGGCGTTTGGCATCCTCGGGCCCCAAGGTGAAGAGCCTGGGCTTGGGCACATGCAGAAAGAATCTTGGCGTGCCCTTTTCCAGCCCCAGCCTTTCCAGGCGATCCGGTGCCTGGGCCCTAGGGATTTCCAGGGTCACACCCGATTTTTCATCGACGAAGCGTAAAGCCTCTTGGGTGAGGAAGAGCTTGCAGTTTCCGGAAAGTGCGATGACGGGTGGACCGGCGGGTGGCGCGGGGGTGTGCATCGGAGGCTCCGGGTCCCATGGGCTCCAAAGGAGAATCAGGCTGGATGAATCCCATGAGTCTAGGCCTCGGACCCAGGGGTGCCAAGCTGTTTGGCTTCCCTTCGGCGTGCCTGCCAGGGGGGTTGGAAATGGGGTATTGCCATGTACGCATTTTTGCGTAGTCTTGAGTCCATTCCGGGAGCGTTCCATGAAGAAGCCACTGCCCAGGCCCACGGATGGCGAACTTGCCATCCTGCGGGTGCTCTGGTCCATGGGTCCCTGCACCGTCCGGCAGGTGCACGAGGCCCTGAACCTGGAGCGCGCCCTGGGCTACACCACGGTGCTTCGGGCCATGCAGATCATGCTGGACAAGGGGCTCGTGGAACGGGACGAGGAGCAGAAGACCCACGTCTACCGCGCCCGGCACAGCGAGGACCATACCCAGCGCCACATGGTGCGGGACCTCCTGGCCCGGGCCTTCGGGGGGTCGAGCCTCCGCCTCGTCCTCCAGCCTCCGGGCGAGAAGCCCCCTGCGGCACCCGAGCGGTCGGAAATCGACGTTCCCTGTCGG